>JAUXCW010000001.1 GCA_030618705.1 Gammaproteobacteria bacterium
TCAATATTTTTGCGCGACCGGATAACCGTCGCTTCCGGAAATTCAATAATCGCCGGGTCCGGGTTATCGCTAAGGGTCAAAACCCGGGATTCAACACCATAGCGCCTGGCCCCACCACATATCTGGCGAACAGCCTCCTCCAGCCCCCCCTGGGTATCGGGGAAATAGGTCCTGTACAGGTGCAGTACTTTCAATTCGTATCCTCGATATCCCAGGCAGCTAAACCCATCTGCCGAAAAACAGCGCCATAGGCATTGTATCAGCAAACGACCTGCTCAATCCGACCTGAACTCCCGTAAATATCGCGCACCCTGCCAGGCTAGGCTCGAATAAACCGTTGCTGGAACAGCTGCAGGGTATTGGCAATCGTCCAATACAACACCATCGATGAGGGGAAAGGATAAAACAGGATAAAAAATACGGCCGCCATCAGATATAGATTGCGCTTCTGGCGACGTAGCTCGGCCGCCGGGGCCCAGGCATTGCGGAAGTAAATCGTCGCCACCAGGGTCACTACCGTCATGACGATGGGCAAAAGGTTAAGTGTGCTACCCAGCATCGGGATGCCAAAAGACAGGTTTGCAATGGCGTCCGGATAGGCCAGGTTGTCGATCCACAGAAAACCGGCACCGTCCAACTGCGGCATTTCGCCGAGGGCATTAAAAATTGCTATGAGTATCGGGATCTGGATCAGCGAGGCGAATAATGGCTTGAGGGTAAAAAACGGCGTGATGCCAAGCTCCTTGTGGGCGGCCATTATCCTGTTGTGGGCTTCCTCGCCATCGTATTTCGCCTTGACCCGGGCCAATTCCGGCGCCAGCTTCGCCTGGTACTGGCTGACATCGCGTTGTAATCGCACTGTCAGGATAGAAACGGGCAACAGCAACACCCTCACCAACAGCGCCAATGCCAATATCGCCGTACCCCAATTTCCCAGCGCGCCATACAATCCTGACAACGACCATTCAACCGCACGGCACAATGCCGCCAACCATCCCCACAAGTGAGAATAGCGAATCGTGGTGAAATCCGTATCGCCGGCAATACCCTGCCCCCGTAGATCCTGCGGCAGCCCCACATACAACGCCACGGATACCAGGCTGTCCGCAGCCCAGCTTAACACCAGGGCATTCTCTCCCGACGTAACCCTTGCACCGGGAGCGGACACCACAGCAATGTGATAGCGCCCTTTCCAGCCCCACCACTCCCCCGGAGCGAGTGCCAGTTCGTTCACGGGTTCCGCTGGATAGCTGATTTCGTTACCTTCGAGTACGCGAACCATCGCGATACTATTGTAAAACGTCGCCAGCCCCGCAAATGGGTAATCATCGGCCACCAATTCCGACGGCATCGGTATACGTAATGCCTTTTCACCAGCCGTCTCCCTGCCCGCCGGCAAATCCAGCACCCACTGCGCATTGCAAGATTCCGCGCCCGGGTTTGCGTCTGCCTTCAGCGGCGACAAGCCCGGCAAGGACATTTCGGCAGCACCCATACGCCACTGCATCTGTGCCAGGAAAACATTCATCTCCCCTGCCAGCTCACAGTCATAAACGACTGTGAGCTCTCCCCTTCCGACCGACGCCTGCTCGATATCCGCCCATGGATGTGACGAAAACAGGAGCACAAACAAGCCCAGTGAAGGCCAGAGCATTCTTGTTCCCATGGCTCGCCTCAAATACAGCTCGCCCTCACGCTTAAGTGCCCGAACCTTCATGCGCCGTAAAAGAGTATGCATCTCAGGCATCGGCATCCACAATTGACTTAAGCGCCCTGGCCCCCGCGGCAGCACTTGATCCCACGTTATAAACGCACTGACTTCTTATCGCTCTTATCTTGTCACCAGACATCTCATGCAGCAATTCAGCCACTCTTTCTGGTAATGCGGAGAGACTATCGGGTGACAGGACCGCGCCGACCTGCTCCCTTATGCCGACTTCAAAGGGCTCTATGTCAATTTCAGCATACCGCTCGTTATTGACTTTCCTGGGGACATCGATAAACAGAACAGGCTTCTCCAGGCCAAATGCGTAGTCCAGAGCCGCCCCCGACCAGTCACAGATCATCAGGTCGGATCGATGCAGGGAATCTTCGCTGGCGACATCTACCTCCAGGGTAAAAGCGGCATTGGTACTGAATTTTTTCTCCACGGCATCGATCACTTTGCCACAGAATTTGACTGTTTGCGGATGCGGCCGGAAGGTTACAACATATCCCGCATCGAGCAGGACGGACAACACTTCTTCGATAACCGTATTGGAAATGGAATGATCACCCCAGGACGGCGCAACCAGAATATGAGGCTTTGTACTGGCTGACATCGAGTCACGAGAAAGGCTGTTTGACATGATGGAGTCGAGCCTGCCATAGCCGTGTTCCACCAGGTTTTTTTTCGGCAACTGGTAGCGCTCTTCCATCGCTCTCGCTTCGCGCAGGTGATAGGGCCCGGCACAAAAAAGCGAGTCAAAATCATCGAAGGCGCCACTGCGATAGACCATATGCAGACTCACCAGGCTATGTTGCACATAGACATAGTGCAGCGGATGTTTCGAGCGTTTGACCTGGTACTGGTTCAGGTCCGGCATGGTCATTACCATCACACGGGCATCCATGTTTTCGAACAACCAGTTCCGAATACCGCCCTCATCGGTGTGAAAGTGTTTCAACTTTGGGTGTCGCAACTCCAGACCCGGGTCATTACGGTCCGACGTGATATAACATACCGACTTATCGGCAATTTCCAGATAGGCCCGTAGAATGCCTTCCAGGTGAACCCAGTAGGTTTTTCCCTCGGAATAAAACACTACCTCGCGCTGCTCCGCCGGCAATTGCGAAAAGCCGGCCATATCGAAAATACAGCGAAGAAATGATGGTTTTTTCGGCCCTGGACGGCGGCTTCTGTTTGATAGCATTACAAGTGGGAACCCGGTGCTTCGTACGAACTACAGTTTTCTGGCGATAATCCGGCTGACGAAGGGATCTTCATTTTTATACTTGGCCATACCCTGCCCCGTCCGGCAGTATTCGACGGCGAAGCCGTGTTTATCGACCAGGTCGCTGGACAAGCTATCGGTATCGACAAAACGTCGGTAGTGATTACCGAATATTTTTTCGGTGCCAGCATCCTCGCTACAGCGGTATTCGAAATACAAGTAATCCCCTACTTCCATATGAACGGCCAATGCCGATAGAAACAGGGCTTCCTGCTCATCATCGAGGGAGTGCAAAACGAAGCGTGAATAGACGACCAGGGATTGACTGTCTGCATGCCCTCTCTCGCGCCCGACGGCAAGCACCCCGGCTACATCCTTTTCAACGGATACATCTCCGACTGAAAAAACGGCGTGCTCTATGTCGCGTTTTTCCATGGTGGATCGGCTTTTCTCGACGGCTTCCCGCGACAGGTCCATGGCTACGACCATATGGCCCTGGTAGGCAATATAGTGTGAATCGCGACCATTGCCGCTTCCGAACTCTACGATGGTGTGTTTGGGGTTGACTTCGGTCAGCATCTGCACACAGAACTGGGAGGGGATATCGATGACCCATTTACTGTAGAAGTCGTTCCAGTAATTCTGTTCGAGCGAAATATTCTTAGCACTCACCCGGCATTCCCCTTGTTATCGGTATCCGCCGAATCGTCACTATCAACCACCTTGTCTGCCCGGGATGCGTCAATATCACCTTCTGTTAACACATCGCTCGAGTTGGCCTTCCCGCCGCCAAAAAACGCCTTTATCTTGTACCAATAGGTTTTAACAGCCATGGCAACCGCTACGAAAAAACCGATGACTGCCGACATAATCGCACTACCTGAGCCCGGATCGATATAGGCCGCGGCCGGCATCGAGACCACGCTTGTAATCAACAACAGTAGCCCTGAAACTGTAATTTTCATCTTTCTCCACCACGTCCTGTAACGATCGTCACTGATTCAACGATCGCGTAGTTTGTCATATATCCTGTTCAGTGAAAAGGATACCCACGGCAGGCCACAATCACGCCCCATGCAACATGGCTTGCAATGTGTCGCTAAGGGAATACTTTGCCGTCACCCCGGTCAGTGAAAGATACTTGCCATTATCGCCTCCCAACACCTTGATTTCGTTGTCACGAACAAAAGCGGGGTTTACGCGCACTTCGATCTCGTAGCCTGCAAGCTTATTCATCATCCCGATGATATCGCCCAGGCCGTATATCTTACCGGAACACAGATTAACCACCTCGGATACTGCGTCGGACTCGTATAAGGCCACATAGGCGTTGGCGATATCCCTCACATCGGAAAAATCCCGCGCCACGTCGAGATTACCCAGTTCGATCACCGCCTCGCCACGCCGGAAATGGCTGACGATTTTGGCAATGAGAAATCGATCCTGCTGGCCCGGCCCGGTATAGTTAAAAGGCCTGGTAATCAGTACAGGTGTGCGGTCCCAACGCGCCTTGACCATATACTCCATGGCCAGCTTGCTCATAGCATAGTGATTGACAGGGTTCGGCGGCCCCGTTTCTGCGATACACTCCGCGGCAACAGGCCCATACACATTGGCACTGCTGGCAATGACCACTTTTCTCAAGGGCGTGCCTTTTTCCTCCAGCGCATCCAGCAGGTTGAGCGTACCAAACAGGTTGATATCGTAAAACTCCCGTTCATCGGCATGACCAACAAAAGACTGGGCCGCAAGATGAATCACACCCTGCGGATTCAGCTGCGCCACCAATTGTTGCACAGCGGCACTATCGGCGAGATCGCAAGCCCATTCGTTCACACCCGGATTCGATCGTACCAGACCGACGACATCATAACCCTGTGCCGTTAGACTCTCGCAGACATATCGACCGGTAAAGCCGTTACTGCCGGTAACCAATATCCTTTGCATGCTGTGCCTCAGAAAGAATAGCCCTGTTCATTGCGGTGCAGGTCGGCCTGCACCATCATCTCACACAGTCGTTCCAGCGTGGTAGCGGGTACCCAGCCCAAATCCCTCTTCGCCTTGGCCGGATCGCCGATCAACAATTCGACCTCGGCCGGACGGTAGAACCGTGGATTCACCTGCACGATGGTTTTTCCGCTGGCCCGATCAATCCCTGTTTCCTGCTCTCCCTCGCCGCGCCATTCAATATCAATATCTGCAGCCTTGCACGACATGGTAACGAAGTCCCTAACGGATTCTGTACGGTTGGTTGCCAGCACATAGGTGTCCGGCTTGTCAGCCTGCAACATGAGATACATGCCCTCGACATAGTCTTTAGCGTAACCCCAGTCACGCTTGGCATCGAGATTGCCCATCTCCAGCACGTCGAGCTTGCCCAGTGCAATTTTGGCGATAGAGTCAGTCACCTTGCGAGTGACGAATTCGCGGCCACGCAAAGGGGATTCGTGATTGAACAATATGCCGCTCACTGCAAAAATATCATAGGACTCCCGGTAGTTGACCGTCATCCAATGGGCATAGAGCTTGGCCACGCCATAGGGGCTACGCGGATAAAACGGCGTACTCTCGTCCTGCGGAACCGCCTGTACCTTGCCGAACATCTCCGAGGTCGATGCCTGGTAGAAGCGAATGGCGGGATTGACCAGGCGTACCGCCTCCAACAGGTTGACCGGGCCGATGCCCGTGATTTCCGCCGTGGTAATCGGCTGATCGAAGGACACCCCGACAAAGCTCTGGGCGGCCAGGTTGTAGACTTCAGTCGCCCCGGTCGATTCAAGCAGGCGGACGCTGGTGCTCAAATCAGTCAGGTCGTATTCTACCAGGTGGAGGTTCGGGTGCTGTGCCACACCAACATACTCGAGACGCCAGAAATTGACCGAACTGGTACGGCGATAGGTACCATACACGGTATAGCCCCTGGCCAGCAGCAGTTCGACCAGATACGCGCCATCCTGACCGGTGACACCGGTGACGATTGCTACCTTTGACTCACTCACTCACTATTCCTCTATCATAATCTGCAGATGTATTATGGCAGGATCGACGTTTCGGGCTGCCAACTCGTATACCAATCTCCTTCGTTCAGCACCAGGGCCTTTAACTGCCGGGCGCTTTCCTTCCAGCTCAGCCAGTTGATGCCGGCGGAGGAGACCACTTCACCGCTCTCGTGCAATTCGAGCCAGTGTTGCAGACTCGCGGCGAGATCCTGCGGCGCATCGCCGGAAAAGTACATAGCGTGATCGCCGGCCACTTCCTGGAACACCGGCAAGTCCCGGGCCAGAATCGGCAGGCCGTGCCGTGCCGCTTCGATCAACGGCAAGCCAAAGCCCTCACCGCTTGACGCGGCCAGCAACACAGAGCTGGCGTCATAAACCTGCTGCAACATCTCATCACTGATACCCTGCAGCCAAAACAGCTGTTTCTCATTCTGCGGGTGGCTGTTGAGCCGTTTTTCAAATTGCTCCATGTGCCAGCCGGATTTACCGACCAGCACCAGGTTCGCCTCAATTCCCTCTTGCCACAACAGCTCCATGGCCCGCAATGCCTGCTGCTGCCCTTTGCGCGGTTCGATAGTGCCTACCATCAATAAGCTGGGGCGCTCACGCAATTGCCGCAGCAACCGCTCGGCATTATCCGGCAGGCCGGTCGAGGGCAGGCTGGACTCGATATCGGCGCCCAGGTGGAAATAGCCCAGCTTGAGCACGGATTGCCGCCGCGGCGGGTTGGCCGCCAACCACGCCAGCACCTCGTCCGCCACGGACCTGGAGATACAGATCAGGCCATCCGACTCACCGGCGGCGTAGCCCAGCCAGAAGGGAAAGCGCTCCCTGAGGCCGATATGAAAGGAGCTTCCCTGCAGGATCGGCAGCAGATCGTACACGATATAGTAGATTCCGAGGCCACGCTGGCGTTGGTAGCGCAGAAAACTATTGCGCACCTCGTGCACTACCCCTTCGAGATCGAGATCCAGCCCCAGGTAGATATCGCCGGCGACGATGTCGATCACTTCGTCACGTTCATCCCGCTGCAGTAAATCGGGCGCCTCGGGGCGATAATCAAGCTCCCTGAATCCCACTCCCTGTTCGAAGTAAACGGGTCGTACCAGCACACCCTGTATCGGCGTACAACCCAGCTCGTTCAGCAGACTGCGAACCACCCGCTGGATGCCGGTTTTGGCATCGATATCAATCAGCACTGAAACATCCAGGTACAGTTTGCGCTGTGCCCGCCAGTGCTGGTTTTCGGCTATAGCCTGGGCACAGTAGACCAGATCCTGTCGCCCCGGTCGGCCGGCGTCGGCGCCCAGTTGCACCAAGCCGTTCGACAAGCCAGGGGCGAGACTCGCCCTTTGCCCGGCGGGCGGGCCGGATGAATGACTGCTTTTCGACCGTGATCGCGGACCGGTCTGCGCATACCGCTGTTCAAAGGCGGCAACCGCCATTTCTCCGCTCCGGTCCCAACTAAAGCGGCTAGACTGCACCACCGATGAATCGAGAATCGCCTGGCGCAATGCCTGGTCAGTTAAAGCACGCTCCATGGTCCGGGCCATATCCTCGCTGTTAGCGGGGTCGAACAGCGCCGACGGGTTCGCAATGACTTCCGGAATACTACTGCAGTCGGAGCCGATGACCACGGCGCCACAACGCATGGCCTCCAGGGCCGGCAAGCCAAAACCCTCCTCCAGCGAGGGAAACACGAACAGCTCACAGCCGCTGTACAGCAGCACGAGATCGTCGTCGCTAACGCGATCGGTAAACACCAACTGCCCGGGATCGATGCCCAGTCGCGCCGACTCCACCTGCATATCGTGCTGGTCATAGGCATTGTAGCGCCCCACCAGCACTAACTGGTATTGCGCCCTGAGTGCAGGGGATAGAAGCGCATAGGCTTGCAGCAAACCAGCGAAATTCTTACGCGGATCATCCCTGCTTATCACGCCGGTATACATGATAAACGGCCGGCGAATGCCGAACTGGCGCAAGCGCTCTGCATGGGTGGGCAGGGAGGCATCCAGCGGCCGAAACAGGGGATCGGCGTCAGCCGATACCGAGGTAATACGATCGTCGGGCAAGCCCAGCAACTCAATGGCCGCGGCTCGCGTATGATCGGAGTTGGAGAGCAGCAGGCCGCAGCGTTGCAGGGATTGTAACTGCTCCGAATACCATGCCTGCTGCTCCGGGGTCGGCAAATAGTGTTCAGGCCTTGCATAGGGAATCAGGTCATGAAGAGTTGCCGAGTATATAAAATCGCACGGCAGGCAGCCGCAAGAAACGACACTGTCGTCGCCCCAACCCTCAAATATGCTGAAGGTATGCACCAGGTCCGCACCCAGCGAAGCCAGGAAGGACTCGCGAATGAGTTGGCCGGCGCGATTGCGCCAGCCATTGGCCGGGTCGCGACTCATCGCCCTGGGCAATGTGCGATAAACCCGAATTTTCTCCTCCGCCAGCAATTTGCCGAAGGTCTCCCTCAGGGGCTCTATGGTATCGGGGAATACATGATTGAGGGTAACAGTGACATCGTGTGACCCGCGATTGCGAATGATCGCCTGCGCCAGGGACAGACTATATCGGCCAATCCCTCGGTGCCGGGATTCAGATTGCGCCGCCTGCAAATCCAGTACGATTTTCATGGCGACGATTTATCCGGGAGTTGGTCGACCAACTCGCTATAGATAAAACGAGCGGAGGGTGGCAACTTTTCCAGCGTCATCTGCTCCGCATAGTCGACATCCGGGGCCGACCAGTCCGCGACCAGGGATGGCATGACCACACGACGCAAGGCCTCTTTCACCGAGGGAAAACGATCCAGGCCAGCCAGTATAGTGGTGCGAGTACGCGGGTAGCGCGTCGCAACCACGGCCCCCCGGGAAGCCAGCGCGGCGAGGAGCTTGCGCGGCCGGACCAGGTAGGCGGCGGAGGTGGCGACTGCGCGCAAGGGTGCCGTCAAGCGCCAGGAACTACTGGCGTAGATGTGTCCGAGCAGGGCCTGTCGTTCGGCAAGTTCCTGTTCCAGCTGTTCGATTTTGCCGAACGCCGTGAATAGCTCCCACTTCAGCTGCTCCCGCTCGCGCTGCGCGGCTTCCTGTAGGTTCGATTGGTTCCCTGCGGGCACCTGCTCCTGCTTCATGGTTTACCGCGGCTCAGCTACGGCCGTAGTTGTCCTCGTAGCGCACGATGTCATCTTCACCCAGGTAACTGCCACTCTGGACCTCTATCAGGTGCAAGGGCATTTTCCCCGGGTTGCGCAGACGATGTTTTTCGCCGAGGGGGATGTAGATGCTCTCGTTCTCCGCCAACATGTGGCTTTTCTCACCCACCTGGACCTCGGCGGTACCCTGCACCACGACCCAGTGTTCCGCCCGGTGGTGATGCATCTGCAAGGACAGGGATTGCCCGGGATTAACGGTGATACGCTTGACCTGGTAGCGCTCACCGTGGTCTACGGATTCATAACTGCCCCAGGGGCGATACACTTCACTGTGCGTCAGGTGTTCTTCCCGCCCCCGCTCATCCAGGCGGCTGACCAGCATTTTGACATCCTGCACCCGGTCGCGGCTGGCGATCAACAGCGCATCCGTGGTGTCCACCACCACCAGGTCGCTGACCCCTATGGCGGCGATCAGGTGGTCATTGGCGTGAAACAGGCAACCGCTGCAATCCTCGGTGATCACATCGCCCCGTCTGGCATTGCCCTGCTCGTCCTTATCCATGACCTCGAGGATGGAGGACCAGCTGCCCAGGTCGCTCCACGAGATATCCAGGGGCACCATCCACGCATGGTCGGTCCGCTCCAGCACCGCGTAGTCGATGGACTCTGAAGGGCAGGCCTCCATCGCGGCCTGGCCGAGCCGAATAAAGTCCAGATCAACGGCGGCTTCCTCAAAGGCCTGTCGGCAGTAATCCATCATGGCGGGCTCAAAACGCGTCAACTCCTGTACAAGCGTCGCCGCCTTGAACACGAACATACCGCTATTCCAGAAGTATTCGCCGCTGGCGAGATATTTTTCAGCGGTGGCCGCATCCGGTTTTTCGACAAATTCAACCACCGCCGCGCCCGACTCGGTGTCTCCAGCGGCGCGAATATAGCCATAACCGGTTTCCGGCTTATCCGGGCGCACGCCAAATACCACCAGGTGACCTTCGGCGGCACGCGCTATCGCTCGATCCAGGGCTTCGCGGAACATGGTCTCTTCCCGGATAAGGTGATCCGCGGGCAACACCACCATAATCGCGTCGTCATCCTGCTGCAGTGCCTTGAGCGCCGCCACGGCGATAGCCGGGGCGGTATTGCGGGCAATCGGCTCGAGGATAATGGCAGCGGTAGCGCCATCGAGCTCGCCGAGTTGCTCGGCGATCAGGAAGCGTTGCTCATCATTACAGACCACCGTCGGTGCCCCCAAATGGGCGATACGCATGGCGGTTTCCTGCAACATGGACCAGGGCCCGGTCAATTTCAGCAATTGCTTTGGGTAGTGTTTACGGGACATCGGCCACAAACGCGTACCACTACCACCGGAAAGAATAACCGGTACCACCGGATTCTTATTGCTTGACATACGATTCCTCACCATGACGCGGGCTGTTGCGACCCAGGTACGGCACACTGGATCCATCCGGGGCAGATAGCACCCCGTCAAAGGGCGGCAATTCTAACAGAAATCGCCGCATAAACTCCAACCGTTGCCGGCACCCCGTCCCACCGTACCGTACCGCAATCAGCCGGTGGGCTTGGCGCCCTTGCAGTCGGGAGACGCCGGCGCCTGCTCCGCGCGAACCTGCCACTCCCCGGGGGTATAGGTATGCAGCGCAAGGGCATGCACCCCGGAGGCCAGGTGATCGCTCAGAACCTGGTAGACCTGCTGCTGGCGCGCCACCTGGCGCACACCCTCGAACCGGTCGCAAACCAGCACCACATTAAAATGGGACTCCGACCCCGGCGGAACATTGTGCATATGGCTTTCGTTGCGAACCGTCAGATGCAGTGGCGAAAACGCCGCCTGTAGCTGGCCTTCGATGGACTCTTGTACGCTCATTGGTCTAACCTCAGTATGCAGATGCTGCCATTATAGGAAAACGCCCTTGCAATGCCGAGCATTCATCAACAAGCCGGAAATACCCCCCCGCAAGCCGCCGGCGGCATGACTCGCGCCGGGTTTAAACATATCGCTAATCGCCTGCTGGTGTGGATACTCGGTGTTTGCCTGTTGATTTTCCTCGGCTTTTCTCTACTGGTCTACCAGCGAACAAGCCTCCTGATAAGACACCAGGCACAATCCAGGGCCGAGCTGGCGGTGGAGAACACCGTACAGAGCATCGAATCCCTGCTGCGCCATGTCAGTCGTGGCGTCCGCACCGCTCGCAGCGTCTTGCTGGCCGCCCAGGTCGACGAGGCGCACCTGCTGGCGCTGTTACAAACACTGGTAGAGGACAAATCGGAAGTCTTCGGCATGGCGCTGGCACTGGAGCCCGATACCCTGCCCGGCCGGACGCGATTCGCGCCCTATGTCTATCGCGGCGGAAACCGCTTGCACACTGTCGACCTCGCGAGCGGGGAATACGACTACCTGAACCAACCCTGGTATCGCATCCCGGTGGAGCAAAACCAGTCCAGCTGGTCAGAGCCCTACTACGACCGGGGCGGCGGCAATATCGCCATGGTCACCTTCAGCTCACCCATTACAGAAACCGCAGCGGATGGAACGCCGACCACACTGGGCGTCATCACCGCCGACGTCAGCCTGCAAACCCTGAGCAATATGGTGGACGATATCCAGCTCGGCTCACGCGGCTATGCCTACATACTATCGGCGAGCGGGCGTATCATCACCCATGACAACGCCGCCTTACGCATGGCCAGAGTAGAACAACTCCCCATCTGGAAGGACAGCGACAAGCGCTGGCAAGAGGTCATTATCGCCATGGGGGAACGGCAACGGGGCCACAGGCTTCTACCCTGCTCAGTGGGTTCCGGGGAGTTGTGCTGGCTTTCCTATGAGCCCCTGGGGAATTCCGACTGGTCCATCCTGATTGCCATCCCACTGGCCGATATCGAGAGCGAGCAGCTGGTGCTCGGTCGCACAATGCTGGTACTGGGCAGCGGGGCAATTTTGTTGTTGGGCGTACTGATTTTATGGCTCTCCCGCCGCTTGAGTCGCCCCATCAACCAACTCGCCGAGCATACCGGGATCATCGCGCAAGGCACGCTCGACCAGCCAGTGCCGGCGCGCCGGATGAGGGACGAAATCGGTACCCTGGCGAACAATATCCACGGTATGCAGCAAAACCTGAAATACTATATCGAGAACCTTACCGAGGAGACCGCTCGCCGGGAGCGGCTGGAGAGCGAATTAGACATCGCCGCGAGTATACAGGGTCAAATGCTGCCCGACGGCGGCGAAAGCAACTTTCAGCAACATAACTTCCAGCTGGCGGCCACGGTCGTGGCCGCCAGGCAAATTGGCGGCGACTTCTATCTTTACCAACAACTGGACGACCGAAGGCTGTTTTTTATGATTGGCGATGTCTCGGACAAGGGCATCCCCGCGGCTCTGTTCATGGCCCAGAGCATTACCCAGATTCGCAGCCTGCTCACGGTCGCGCCAGAGCCTGCAGACCTGCTGGACGCACTAAACCGCAAGCTCTGCCAGAACAATGAAAACTGCATGTTTGTCACCGCCATAGCCGCGGTGGTGGATACACTCTCCGGCCACTGCCGCCTGGCTTCTGCCGGCCACGCCGCGCCGTTGCTCAAGGCCGATTGCGTCAGCGAACTGAAACTGGAGTCCGGGCCGGCCCTCGGCTTACTGGAGCAGGCCGACTACGATGGGCTTGATATCACGCTGCAACCGGGTCAATCCCTCCTGCTCTATACCGACGGCGTGGATGAAGCGCTCGATGCGGCGGGGCAAGCTTATGGTCTGGACGGCCTGATTCAAGCGATAGAGCGCGACGCGGGGAGCGATTGCCAAACCCTGGTCGGCGCGTTACTGCAGGATGTCCTCGACTTCCAACAAGGCCGGATATTCGATGATATTACCCTGCTGGCCCTGGGCCGAGCCTCTCAACCATGAAGCCAACCAGGAGTATATCCATCGCCAATCAGGTAGATTCGCTACCCCTGGCAAATGCATTGATAGATCAATTCTGTCGACGGCACGCACTTGCAGCCGAACTTGAACAAACCCTCATGCTCCTGTGCGAAGAAGTCCTGTGCAATACCATAAGCCACGGCTATCCCGATGGCTCCCGTGGCAGGATCCAGCTTGAGCTATACCGGGACCGCGAGCGGGTCACGCTCCGTTTCGAGGATGACGGCATCGCATTCGACCCCACTTCGCAGCCGGAAGCCCAGCTGGGACTGCCCATCGCCGAGGCACCCATCGGCGGTCTGGGCCTGGCGATGATCAAACAGTTGAGCGATGAAACGCACTATCAAAGACAGGGCAAATACAATATTCTGACCCTGTCCTGCAACGCCACCTCGCAGCGGGACAGAAAAAAAACATAGCGCGGGTACACCCGTTGAAACAGGAGAAACCAATGCCCCTAGAGTTCAATATTTCTGAAAAACAAGCCACAGTACAGCGGGTTGAATTATCAGGCCGGCTGGACACATTGACAGCACCGCAACTCGACCGTGCGCTGGACGACGTACCACCAGATACGCGAATGCTGATCTTCGACATGACAGCATTGGACTACATCAGCAGCGCCGGTATCCGGAGTATTTTTAAAGCCACCAAGTCGGTGCAGCGCAACGGCGGTCGCGCGGGAGTCCTGAATATGCAGCCACAAATTCGCAAGGTATTCGATATCGTCAAAGCCATGCCCGACGTGCCCATTTTCAGGAATGACGAGGAGATGGATGAGTACCTCGACGCGATGCAGAAAAAAATCATCGACGGGGGCGATCTTTCCTAAACGTCTACCCGTTTGCCACGAACGCTGAACTGGGCGCCAAACAACGCGAGGGCGCCCAGGGCAACGGCAAACCAGAGCGTGGCGATGCGACACAGAAGCGTTGCCGCCGTGGCGTCCGGAGTGCTGATCCCGGTGTGTACCAGCAGCAGGATCATCACCGCTTCGGTACTACCGAGCCCCCCGGGCAGGAATGAAAGCGCCCCCACCAGCAAGCCGAGACAGAATATCCCCACGGCAATGGCCATATCGGCGGGTAGCCCCATGGCCTCCAGGATCAAAAACAGGATAAGCGCCTGGATCCCCCAGGCCAGAAGACCGAGCGTGTAACTGATCAGCAAGGTACCGAACCCCAGCAGGGTCGATGAGGCACGCAGTGTACTCGCCAGTTCGGCCAGGCCTGTTCGCAGCCGCGGCCCCTGGAGTCGACCCTGCAATGTATCCAACAGCCGTGGAAATTGCGGTGCCCGCACCATCAGGAACACCAGCAAGATGAGCGCCGCCGCGGCGACGACGGGCCAGATATGGCTCTGGAAACGAGCTAGCGCCAGGATCGACAATGTCGCCACCGCCAGCAAATCGGTGAATCGCTCGGCAAAGAACGCGGCCAGGCTGTGAGTGTAAGGCACACCTTCGGGCTTCAGGTAGATCGAACGTATATTTTCGCCCAGCTTGCCGGGGGTGGCAGTAAGGGCAAAGCCCGACATATAGAATACCAGGCTTCGCCCCCAGGGCACCCTGTGACCCAGCTGCGCCAAATACCATTGCCAACGCATAAATCGTAAGAGAAAGTGCAGCAGGGCCAGGGCGAGCACCAGGCTCCAGTCGGCAGCCGACAACAGGGAAGCCGCTTGCGCCGTCTCCCGGTAACCTGAAAACCCCATCACCACGATATACAGTGCGATACCGACAACGGTGCTGACGATGATCGGTTTAATCAGTGCGCTGTATCGGCTCAAAAAAACAAGCCCTGGATTCTCGAGGTGTGCTTTGTCGACACTACACTAACGTATCCGTATTTTCGGCAATGCGTCACTGCGCCGCATACGATTGAGAAATTCACCCAGGGGGGCGGGCCCGGCGACATCCGGCTCATCGCTCGCGGGGGGATTGGCCCAGAATTCCTGCCAGGATGGCCACAACTCGTGCCAGGCGCCGTCATAGGGTTCGCGATCCGGCCAGCGCATTTTTTTATCACCCAGCGGCGGCTTGTTGATATCCGTGGCATACCAGTAACAGGGCAAGCGCCGACGGAAATACCAGCAACCGTCGATGCGCTCGTAGTTATCCCAGTACAACATCTGCATGATGACCCACTCCGGGCCGGTTTCGTGCTCATTCTTTGAATACACCACACCGTGGGCATGATCCGCATCGTCAAACTCGATGATATGCCCCCCTATGTGATGGGAGGTGCCGGTAAACTGCAGGCGCAGGGTGTCGTCCAGCCAGCGTTTCAAGTGAGCCCGACCGGTTTTCTCACGGCTCACGCGGATATCCGCCGCAAACAGCCCGACATGGGCATCCAGGTCCCGCATATCCAGGGACAGCGAATATTTTGCCGCCAACTGTCGAATCGCGTCGGTCGATTCAAGGCGATCAATACGGGCGAGTAGATCTTCAGTCACTGCGAATAACCTCAGCAAATTAAACTGCCAGGTGGCGAGCCAGGGTTTGTTCAAGCCCCGCTGGCCACTCTCCCTATGCTCGCACACTTCGTTCCGGATCTGTACCACCCAGCCGGTTTCGGGATGAATACTCGGCGATTTTGTCAGCATTGACAGCCATGGCCAGCGGCAGCCAGAACCACAACCAGGGCTCAGCCGGCCGATCGATGATAGCGGGACTATCCACCAGGCATGCCAGTTGTACGAAGACGAAAATACAGCTCCAGTACAGCACCTCCTGGTTAGCCAGCAAGGGCCGTAATTTGAGCACAATTAGCACCAGCAGGGATATCGCCAGTGCGATCCCCACCAGGCCGGCCTCATACCAGATGGAAATCAGGAGATTGTGGGGATGATAGAACGGCTCACTGAGCCCGGCAAAGGGTGTGCCCTCGAAGGATACATAAAATGGCGCCCGCACCCCGTGGCCGATTAACCAGTTCTCCCGGATCTGGTCCATGGTGGCGCGCCAGCCCCACATGCGCATCTCGAAGGTCCAGGAGCGGCTGACATTGGCGAGCCATTCACTCTCGATGTCCAGTAGCATCACCGCAAACAACAAAACGCTGAAACCGGCCAACAGCAGCACTATCCGGGTATTCCGGCGCTGCAGGTAGTACCACAGAGCGGTGAGTGACAGGGCGAGAAACGCGGTGCGTGAAAAGCTGAGCACCAGCGGCAGGAAGAAAATCAGCGCCAACACCAGATAAAACGCGCGGGGCCAGGGCTTTGCCACCAATCGGGCCTGCATCAGGCAATACATCATGAACACCGCGACGATTTCGCCGACGACGACCGCCGACATATAGCGGCCACCCAATTGCCAAAGGCGCTGGGTGTAGAAACCGGGCCCGTTGAGCCGCAGAAAATCGACCACCGTCCACAACACCACGACCGCGGCGACACAGAGCGAGAGCGACAGCGTAATATTGAATAAGCGCATATCGTCCAGCATCAAGCGGATCGCCAGTACAAACACCCAGATCATCCCCAATACCTTGAGAATGCGCACCGGGTTGTCGAAGGGGGTCCAGAATATCGTGATGCCCAGCCAGATAAGCAGGAGGGTAAAGCACTGCAATACCACATCGCGGGCAAGCGCCCTGGCCAGTGAAGGCGCATTCAATATCAATGCGGCAACGGCGGGAATATACAAGCCGATGTAGATCTGGGTCTGGTACTTCGAGTTTTCCGGGCTAATAAAAAACCCCGCCACGAGCACGAACAGCCCAAAGTAAAGCGCATACCGTATAGTCGGCCTCAGCCAGGGGAAAACGCTATTCACTCACTCTCCTACAGGATTGTACCCGAACCCGTGTCAACTCCTCCTGGCTGACGAACTAACGAGCCGAGGCAGCGGCTGCGATGTTGCCACATGATAGCGCATCCACACAGCCGTACAAATGCCTACAACCCGCGGCAATATTCGGCAGGGGAAGTCCGCCCATCCCGGACCCGCCGGGTGGACGCGAGAGATACCTACAGGAACAATTCGCCGCTGGCCGCCCTTTCCTCCAGTAAGGCCGGCACCGCGAAGGCGCTGCCGTAGCTGGCCTGGAGCTCTTTGGCGCGGGAGACAAAGGCCTCCAACCCATAGGCGTTGATGGCCTGGAAAGCCCCACCGGTCTGGGCCGGAAAGCCGATTCCCATAATTGAGCCGATATTGCCGTCGCCAACGCTGTCGATCACCCCTTCTTCCATGGCCCTGACCGCCTCCAGGCTCTGGCAGAACCACAGTCGATCCTTGATATCCTGGTAGGGAATCTCCTTGTAGCCATCGGCGGCGAAGGCATCCTTCAAACCGGGCCACATATGCTTCTTGCCGCCCTCGGGGTAATCATAATAGCCACCACCGTGGATCTTGCCCCGGCGGTCAAACTCATTGACCATGCGGTCCAGCACCCGGATAGTGGGATTGTCTTCCCAGGATTTGCCCTGGGCTTCGGCATCCGCCCGGGCCTGCTGACCGTTTTTATAGGCCGTCTCCTGGCTGATTTCATCGATGGCGCCCAGGGGCCCGATCGGGGACCCGTTGTCCCGGGCGGCGGACTCGATCAAGACCGGGTTGATTCCATCCTCCAGCATTTCTGCCCCTTGGGAAACCGTGGCGCCGATAACCCGCGTGGTAAAAAAGCCGGGCGCATCGTTGACCACGATGGGCGTCTTACCCAGTTGCTGGGATAAATCGAAGGCCCTGGCCAGGGCCTCGTCCGAGGTCTCTTTCCCGCAGATAATCTCTACCAGGGGCATTCTCTCAGCCGGGCTGAAGAAGTGCATGCCGATAAAATTCGCCGGGCGAACCGAGGCCTCGGCCAATTCGCTTATCGGCAGCGCCGATGTATTGGAAGCGAACACCGCGCTGTCGGCCAATACCGCTTCGGTCTCTACCGTCACCGCCGCCTTGACCTCGCGATTCTCGAACACCGCCTCGATCACCATGTCGCAATCCGCCAGCGCGGCATAGTCATCGGTGGGAGTAATCCGCGCCAGGTATTCCTCCGCCTGCACCTCGTTGACGCGACGGTTTTTCTCGTAGCTCGACGCGGCATAGGCCTTGCCCCGCTCCGCGTTTTCCATGCTGATATCCTTGAGTACCACCTCGATGCCCTTTTGCGCGGCCAGGGCGGCGATACCAGCTCCCATCTGCCCCGCACCCAACAGGCCGAGCTTTTTGCACTCCGCCTTTTCGATACCGCCAGGCCGGCTCGCTCCGCGATTCAGCGCTTCCATCTGGACAAAGAAAGCCGTCATCATATTGCGCGAGACCTGGTCCAGCAGCAGGCTGAGGAAATACCGCGCCTCGATAGTCTGGGCGGTGTCGAAATCCACCCGTGTGCTATCCACAACGCAGGCAAATATGGCGAATTGAGCAGGCATCAGGCCCTTGGTCTGGGCAATGACATTGACCGGACCGAAGTAGGTCAGGCCCTGGTTGGCCGGGTCTGCGGCATCACCGCCCGGAATACTGTAGCCCTCTTCATCCCAGGGCTGTTTCGCCTCCGGGTTGGCCAGAATCCAGGCCCTGGCCCTGGCCGCCATATCCTCTTCGCTGTCAGCCAATTCGTCGAGCAGGCCTTTTTCCAGCGCCTTGTCAGCCTTGAGGCGCTTGCCCTGGCTGATCAGGGCGATGGCATCCTGCATACCCAGCAGGCGCGTCATTCGAACCACCCCCCCTGCGCCCGGCATCAGGCCGATCATGGCCTCCGGCAGGCCGACCTGGATGCCCTTCAGTGCAATGCGATGGTGGCAGGCGAGCGCGATTTCAAAGCCGCCGCCCAGGGCGGGACCGTTCATCCCGACCACGACGGGAACGCCCAGGGTTTCCAACTGCCTCAGGGGTAGTTTGGTGCTCTGGAGACCGTCGAACAGCTCGGTCTTTTTCTCCACCGTGGCATCGAGGTCCATCTCCAGCATTTCCTTGATATCGCCACCGGCGAAGAACTGCGCCGGCTTGCCGCTACGGACATAGACTCCGGCGATACCGCCCCCGGCGACCATCGCCATCAATTCGACCAATGCGGCCTTCATCGCCTCATCGTACTCGAGGCCCATGGTATTAACCGTTTTTCCTGGCTGATCAAAAATCAGCTCGACGATGCCATCACTGTCTTTTTCCAGGCGGATATATGCCATTGCTCTACTCGCTCTTAAGTTTGATCGGCCCGCGCACAGGCGGGCGAGGGTTCACATAGTTCTGCTAAACGCGCTCGATAATTGTGGCGATACCGATGCCGCCACCGGCACACAGCGCCACCAGGCCACGTTTCAGGTCCCGGCGCTCCAGCTCGTCCAGCAAGGTGCCCAGCACCATGCCGCCGGTGGCCCCGATGGGGTGACCCATGGCGATCGCGCCGCCGTTGACATTGATCTTGTCGTCGGGAATACCCAACAGGTCCTGGTAGCGCAGGATCACCGAGGCAAAGGCCTCGTTGAGCTCAAAAAGGTCGATATCGTCCACTGTAAGGCCCGCTTTGCGCAGTGCCTTCAAAGACGCCGGCCCCGGCCCCTCCAGCATGATGGTGGGCTCGGTGCCGATCAGCGCCGAGGTGACAAAACGCGCCCGGGGTTTCAAGCCGAGATCTTTCCCCGCCTGCTCATTTCCTACCAACACCAGGGAGGCGCCGTCGACAATGCCCGATGAGTTACCGGGGGTATGAACGTTCTCGATCTCCTCCAGCTGCGGGTAAACCAGCCGCGCGACATCGCCGTGACCGAAATCGTTAAACATCTTGAAAGAGGGTTTGAGTTTGGCCAGCCCCTCCATCGTCGTATCGGGCCGCAGGAATTCATCGTGATCCAGAATCACCACGCCGTTCATGTCCCGCACCGGGACAATAGACTTGCTGAAATGACCGGCCTTCCAGGCCGCGGCCGCCCGCTGTTGGGACTGTACGGCGTAGGCATCGACATCCTCGCGACTGTAGCCGTTCAGGGTCGCCACCATATCGGCCCCCAGACCCTGGGAGATACCGTAGGTCTTCATCGCCACCCAGGGGTCACCCTGCGCCGCACCGCTGGCACCCATGCCCAACCGGGACATGGACTCCACACCGCCGCCACAGGACAGGTCTTCAATGCCCGCCATAACCTTGGCCGCCACCAGGTTGACCGCATCCAGCCCGCCGGCACAGTAGCGATGCAGCTGGGCACCTGTCGTCACATCATCCCAGCTGGAATAGGTGAGCGCGGTTTTGGTGATATTCTGGCCCTGTTCATTCACCGGCTCCCCGGTCGCCAATATCACATCCTCAACTCGCCGGGTGTCGAGATCGTTGCGCTCTTTCAACGCCTCGAGAAGATTTGCCACCAGGTCGATGGGCTTGACCTCATAGAGGCTGCCGCCGGCTTTGCCCTTGCCCCGCGGGGTGCGGATAGCGTCGTAAATAAATGCGTCCTGAGCCATTTGAACACCTGCTTTAGCTTGTAAATCGGTTGAAAAACGGCGGCTTTTTCAAAGCGCGCTGAAATCACTGAAAAAGTGTTTTTAGAGTGGCCAGCAAGATAGCTCGCAGGCCTCAGAACACAATGGCAATTTAGGTCAATAATCGTGACCAAAGCTGCGAAGGACCATACCACGACTTTTACCCAAGGCGGTCTATAATGACCCTACAGGCTCTATACAATGGCCATAACGAGCACCTGACATGGATCAATACGAAATCGTCTTCAAGGGTGAGGTGATGCCCAATCTCGAACCCGATCAGGTGGCGATTGCCCTGGCCAGGCTGTTCAATACCAGCCCGGATAAAATCACGTCCCTGTTCAACGGCAAGCCCCACACTTTGAAGTCCGGGCTGGAGCGAGCCGCAGCTGAAAAATACCGCGACACCTTGAAACAAGCCGGTGCCATCGTCATTCTACGGCGACTGGGCATTCCCGAACGGGCGGCGGGAAGCAGGGCTGCAGCCCGAGGCAACGGTGGATTGAGCGTCGCCCCGATGGTGGGTAACCTGGTGCGGGACGAGGAGCGCGGTACCGTCGCAGCCCTCGCCGTCGATATCAGCGGCATCGAGCTGGCCGCCAATGACGATGCGCCCTTACAGCCACCCTCCGTGACGTCGGCAGCGGCCCCTGACACCGATCACCTGAGCATCGCGGAAGCCGGCGCCGACCTGAATCCGGAGCGCCCTGTCCCGGCCCCTGCTCCCCTGGTGGACACGGACGCCATCAGCCTCGCGCCGCCCGATATCGAACGCCTGGTAGAGCCCGCGACGGAGCCCGACCCGCCGATCCCCGACACCCGCGCGCTGCATTTGGAACCGGAGGGTGAAATCCTCAAGCCCGACGAGAAACCACAGCAGGCAGCGGCACCCGCAATCGAAGCCGATTTCGACTTGTACGATCCCGAATAAGCATGTCGCAGCTGCCCCTGCGCGGATCAGCTTTTGGCCAGTGGGATACGCACAAGCACTCTCAAACCCGGATTATTTCCCTCCAGCCGCACAGTTCCCTGATGCAGTTGGACGACGGCGGCCACCAGGCTCAGGCCCAGGCCGTTGCCAGGCAACAGGCTGCGACTGGCTTCCAGCCGGTAAAAACGCTGAAAAACCTTTTCCCGCTCGGGTTCCGGAATGCCCGGGCCGTTATCGGCAACCATTATCTCTACCCATTCGGCATCCTGGTGTGCACTCACCTGTATCGCACCGCCCCCTGGCGTGTACTTGATGGCGTTGTCGACCAGGTTGGCCAACATCTGGAAGAACAGGTCGCGATCAGCCCACAGCCCGGTCTCGCCGTGAATGGATAGCTCCAGCCGTTGCCCGCGATCACTACACAGGGGCTCGTAAAACTCCACCACATCCTGAAGCAGCACATTGACGCTGACGTGGCAAAAAGCGCTGTGACCACTGTCGGACTCGATACGGGCAATGCGCAGCAGTGCGTTGAAAGTACCCAGAATACCATCCGCCTCCTCGATCAGGCTCTGGACCTTGCTGTCGGCGGTGGCGTCACCCTCGATCTGCAATTCGCTCAGGTGATTGCGCAAGCGGGTCAGCGGTGTGCGAAGATCGTGGGCAATATTGTCCGACACCTGTTTCATACCCGCCATCAAGGACTCGATGCGGTGCAGCATGGCGTTGAGGTTTTTTACCAGCAACTCATATTCGCTACCACCGGGCTGCACCGGGATTCTTTCGCTCAGGTCACCGTCCATTATGGCGTCGATACTGCGATTGATGGACTCGATCCGGCGCAGGAAAATCTGGCTCATAATGGCGCCACCGATTGCACCAAGGCTGATAGTAACGATCATCCCGCGGATCAGGATGCCCGCGACCAGCTTGTAATAACTCCTGACATCGTCGTAGTTGCGCGCCACCAGCAAACGGTTGCCGGCCTCCATTTCTGCTGAACGGCCGACGAAATCGCTGCCGTCACCGAAATCGTCTTCTCGCAACAGGTACTGGTCGAAATTGAGCCAATTGCGAGGATAGGGTGAAAGCTGGGGCCACTCGCTCAGGTTTCCGGCCAGTTTGTGTCCCCGCTCATCGACCAGCAGATAAAAGAACACCGAGCCCCGGTGCGGCTGGGATCGCTCCTTGATAAAGCGCTCGACGCCGGCCTCCCCACCCTGCTCGTACTGTTTCAGCAGGGCGTTGAATTCGCTATCGATGGCATTGTGCACCTCATTGGTAAACTGGTAGGAGTACACGGCGTAGACAATGCCGAGCACCACCGTAACCGCCACACTGAGGACAATAATGTAAATCAGGCTAAAGCGAAAAGTAAAACTGGATAGAATCCTATTCAGGTTCATTGAGCATGTAGCCGGCGCCGCGAACCGTATTCAGCAATGGCTTGTCAAAACCCTTGTCTATTTTTTGCCGCAATCGACTGATGTGCACATCGATGACATTGGTCTGCGGATCGAAGTGGTAGTCCCACACATTCTCCAGCAACATGGTGCGCGTGACGACCTGGGAGGCGTGCTTCATCAGATACTCGAGCAGGCGGAATTCACGGGGTTGCAGAATAATGTTTTCACCGGCCCTGGAGACCTTGTGCGACAGCAGGTCCATTTCCAGGTCTGCCACTTTCAGCCTGGTCTGCGGACCGCCGCTGTCGCCTCGCCGGGCCAGCGCTTCGAGCCGCGCCAGCAGCTCGGCAAAGGCGAAGGGCTTGGTCAGGTAATCGTCGCCACCGGCCTTGAGCCCGACGACCCGGTCATCCACTTCACCGAGGGCGCTGAGGATCAGCACCGGAGTATTATTACCGGCGGCGCGAACCCTCTTGATAATGCTCAGGCCGTCAAGGGTCGGCAGCATACGATCGATGACCATGACATCGTAGTCGTCACCGCCCGCAGCATCCAGCCCCGCTTTGCCGTCAACCAGGTGGTCGACCCGGTAGCCACTCTCGCGCAGACCCTTGACGATATAGTCCGCCACGCTTTGATCATCTTCGATGAGCAGTACGCGCATATTATTATCCTTGTTTACCGGGGTCATCGGCCCACCGCTGACAACCGTGTCATATTGCCTGAGCGGCGAGCCGCTGATCGGCCCAAGCATACCATGCATGGCGAGATTAGAGCAGCACCGCATGTCGCCCTCCGCCGCGGGAACCTGGGCCGCTCGCAACGGGGCCGGGATCGCCGACGATTTGCGTTTTCGCCATCAAGGCCTGCTAGAATAGCCTTTTGGCGGAGGAAAGTATGACCGTGACCACACCCGGCCTGTTACGCCGCCTGGCGGCGATAGGCTACGATACTCTGCTGGTGTTCGCGCTGCTGTTCGCCGCCACCGGCATTTACGAGTATGCCCTGCAATGGTTGAACCCGACGGCAAACCGTAGCGACACGGTCGGTACTGAACACGCAATCGGCGAAGTCCTTACCGGTATCGAACCGGTGGCCGCCGGGCCATGGTACAGCCTCTATTTGCTTGGGGTGATATTTATATTCTTTGCCTGGTTCTGGCACAAGAGCGGTCAAACCCTGGGCATGCAAGCCTGGCGGTTGCGGCTCGATACTCTCGATGGTGGCCGGATCAGCTACCCACAGGCGCTGCTGCGCTTTGTCGGCGCCTGGGTATCAGCACTGTGTTTAGGCCTGGGTTATCTCTGGGTCCTGTTCGACCCAGATCACTGCAGCTGGCACGACCGCATCTCTCGCTCCCGGCTCGTGCAACTGCCGAAGGCCAAGCGCCAGCACTTACACCCGCCGCAGCAATAAAAACCCGAGAAGAGCGCAAAGCACGATGGGCAGCAACACCGCCTGCACCGTGGAGAAGTTGAACACCAGGCTGGCAGGTCCCAGCAGTTCCTGCAGCGTCCAGAAAACAATGCCGACAATGACCCCGGCGAACACCCGGTAACCCATCGTCACCTCGCGCAGGGGGCCGAAGACAAAGGAAATGGCCACCAGCACCAGGCTAAAAATAGACAGGGGCTGTAACATTTTTCGCCAGAATTCCAGCATATAGTAGTCGGAGTTGAGATCCTGTTCCTCTCGATAGCGGGAGTATCGCCACAGCGCCAGCGAGGAGAGTTGGTAGGGCTTGAGAATGAGAATATCCAGCAGCTCCGGGGTCAGCTCACTGTCCCAACGCATGACAGGATAAGACTTGCTGCGGACAGCATCGCGCTCGATACGGGTTTCGACAACCTGCTCCAGCAGCCACTGACCCTCCCCCTTCAGGTAAGTCGCCTTGCTCGCGGCGCGGGCCATCTTGAGTGCTCGTTGCTCATCGAAACTGTAAATGGCGATGCCGTGGACAACGCCCCCGGGCCGAACGATATTGAAGTGCATATAATCGTTGCCCTCTTTATTCCATACCCCGGTCTTGTACGAGAAAGCCTCGATCCCGGTTCGCAGCAGGTTCTTCCGCGCCTGGGCGGCTTGCTCGGTATAGGGCGCGACATACTCATTGAGACCGACGGCCACCAGGATAATCAGCAAGGTGGGGCGAAACACAATCCAGGCGATACGGCTGGTCGATACCCCCGCAGCCCTCATCACCGTCAACTCGCTATTATTGGCGAGTGCGCCGAGGCCGATAAGACAACCGACCATCGCCGCGAAGGGTAACCACATGCGCACCTTGCCCGGGGCCGTCATCACCAGGAAGTACAGGGCCTCGATAAACGTGTAGTCGTTCTTGATGTAATCGAGCTCCTCGATCAGCCCGCCCAGCAGGTCCAGGCTGAGGATAACCAGCAACACCAGCATGATTGCGAGAAGCACCTGGGTGCTGATATACCGCGTCAGAATTCTCATGCCGCCGACCCGGGGGATGTCGCCTGCCGGTTACGGTGCAGATGAGGCGCAAAGCGGAACCACCAGAGCGGCCCGTAGTAGAGCAACAGCCCAAGCAAGAAAAAGCCGAGATGGACTGGCCACAGGCCGATTGCTACGGGCAGGGCTTCGCTCTCCACCGCATCGCGGGCAGCGTTTAGCGATATCAGATAGGCCATATAAAGTAATACCGCCGGAAACATCTTGATAAAACGCCCCTGCCGCGGGTTGGTACGGCTCATACTGAGCGCCAGCAAGGTCACCACGGGAATAATCAGCGGTAGCGACAATCGCCATTGCAGGGTGGCCTGGTAACCGGGTTTGTCACTCCTGAACAGGGCCGCCGTCGGCACTGCATCCCGCTCCTCCCGACGGGCCAGCGAGGAGCGTCGGTCACTGATGCGCACGCCATAGGTATCGAACCGCGCAACCTGGTAGTCGTTTGCTCCCGGGACGCCCTCGAACTGGTAGCCGTTGTAAAGTTCTACGTAGCGATCCGCGGCGGGGCCCTTCACCACGATCCTGCCGCTTTCCGCCAATACCATATTGACCCGGGGAAAGCGGGCGCCCTCTTCCAGGTCCTGGGCACTGGACAGGAATACGGTTTTCATTCGCGTCCGATCGCGGTACAGGCTCTCCACGTAGATCACCTGGCGCGCATCGTGAAAAGTGCGAAACTGCCCCGGCATCAGCACCCCGAGGCTCTCGGAAGTCTCGGGATCGGCGAGTATTTTTTGTACTTTGGCCTCGCCGGCGGGACTGAGATAGAGAGCGTTATACGCCATATAACACATCAACAGCAGTGCGGGCATAGCGGTATAGCCCAACAAGCGCGTGGGGCTCATTCCACTGGTAGACAGTACCACCATCTCGCTTTCGACATAGAGCCGACCATAGGCCAGCAATATGCCGATAAAGAAACCCAGGGGTAGTATCAGGCTGAGAAAATTCGGCATGCGGTACAGTATCATCAGGAAAACCACGTTGGCGGCTATATCGCCGGTGGCGGCCTGGTCGAGATGACGCACGAAGCGACCGCTCATGATGATCAGCAGCACCACAAACGTGACTGCCAACATATTGACCAGCACTTCACGACTTAGATAACGGAAAACCAGCACTGCCTGTCGGGATCCCTTTTATTCTTGCGCACAGCGCCCTTTGAATTGACCTGCCCTAACTATACACTATGCGAGCCCGGTAAAGCGCGCGCCACCCCGGCCAGCCACCAAAAACCCATCACAGCGGATCAAACTATGAACTTCAAGCTCAGCATTGCCAATGACTATGCCAGGGTAAAAACCGACTGCCTGGTGCTGGGTTGTTTCAGCGACCAGAAACGCTGGCCAGGCAGCTTGCCCACGACGACTCGCAAGCAGCTGACCGCACTGCAAGGGAGCGGGGACCTGAGCGGAAAACCGGAGGAGACCCGGTGGCTGTACCAGATTAGCAGTGTGAGCGCGGGGCGAATCCTGTTGATCGGCTGCGGCCCGCGAGCCGACTGGGATGAAAAAGGCTACCGCGCCTTCCTCGGGGCAGCCGCCCGGCAACTACTCCGAAGCCCGGTAAAGACCGCCGCTTTTGCGCTACCCGGCAAGGTTCACGGCCGGGCCGGCGGTTGGCATGCGAGCCAGCTGGCCAGTACCCTGACTACAAGCACTTATCGCTACCACCGAACCCTCAGCAAGCCCGCAGCCAAACCCTCCCTGCACCGCGTCAACCTGTTACAGGACAGCAGTCGCGGCCAGGCACAGCTCAAGGCAGGCCTGCAGCGAGGGCAGGCCATCGGCAACGGCATCAATACCGCCCGCGAACTGGGCGATCTGCCAGGCAACATATGCACCCCCGCCTACCTTGCACAACGAGCACGCAAGCTGGCCAAGGGCCAGGCCAGTGTCACCACCCGGGTACTGGAAGAAAAACAGATGGAGGCATTGGGCATGGGCGCCCTGCTCTCCGTCAGTCGCGGCAGCGAACAGGCCGCCAAACTGATTACCATAGACTACCGCGGCGGTGATAAATCGACCTCTCCGGTGGCCCTCGTCGGCAAGGGCATTACCTTCGATTCCGGTGGCATCAGCCTCAAGCCCGGCGCCAGGATGGACGAGATGAAGTACGACATGTGCGGTGCCGCCAGTGTCATAGGCACCATGCAGGCCCTGATCGAATTACAGGCGCCGGTCAATGTGGTGGCCATTATCCCGGCGTCCGAGAACCTGCCCAGCGGCTCGGCAACCAAACCCGGCGACATTGTCACCAGCATGGCCGGCCTCACCATCGAGGTTCTGAACACAGATGCCGAGGGGCGCCTGGTGCTGTGCGACGCCCTGAGCTACGCCGGGAAATTCAAGCCCAGCGCCGTCATCGACATCGCCACCCTCACCGGCGCCTGCATCGTCGCCCTGGGGCACCACAATGCCGGTCTTCTCAGTAACCACCAGGCCCTGGCCGACCAACTGCTCACCGCCGGCAGGGACAGCGGCGACACCGCCTGGCAACTTCCCCTCGAAAAGGCGTACCAGAAGCAATTGCACAGCAACTTCGCCGACCTCGCCAATATCGGTGGACCGGCGGCAGGCACTATCACCGCCGCCTGTTTTCTCTCGCGCTTCGCCGAAAAATACCATTGGGCCCACCTCGACATCGCCGGCGTCGCCTGGACCCAGGGAGCCAAAAAAGGCGCCACCGGCCGCCCGGTGGCGCTATTGCTGGAATACCTGCTGCAAGCGGCCAACTGAGTACCGTCGTGACCCGTATCGACTTTCATATCCTGCCCGACACCGTGTGCGATGCCATCGACTACTACGCCTGCACCCTGGCGGAAGAAGCCTACAAGCAAGGCCGCCGCGTATTGATACTGGCTTGTGACGAGGCCCACTGCGCGAAGCTGGACAAGCTGCTATGGAGCTACCGCGACAGCAGCTTCGTCCCCCATGGGCCGCTCGGCGGCTCGATCCCCGCGGCGGTAGAAATAAGCCACGGCGAGGATGCGGGCGCCCAGCACCAGTTGCTGATCAATATCTCCGGCTCGATTCCGCCGTTCTTCGGCCGCTTTGAACAAGTCTGCGAGATCGTCGTGGAAGACGAGTCGGTAAAACAGCAAACCCGGGACCACTACCGCTACTACAAGGGCCACGGCTACCCCCTGCATCACCACCAGATCCGTCAGCGAATCCTGTCACACTAACGGCATTCGGGGCATGACCCCGCCGGCACCTCTGCTATGTTTTAACCAACAGCAGGGAATTTCTATGGAAAGCAACAAGCTAAACCGGGCGGATAATGCTCCCGGCATACTCGACGAGCTGGAATCCGTCAAGGATGCGCTGCACGCCGTGGATGGTGATATCGAGGGCCTGCTCACCCGCCCCTCCAGCGAGCAGGCGCCGGGCAACGATACTGTGAGCACTATCCCGACACTGAATGACGTCGTCAACGAACCCAGCGCCGACCACCAGCTGTCCCGGACCAATAAATATAAGACGCTCAGTGATAGCGACCTGGAGCGGGCGGCGATGGCCGAAACGGAAGCGAATTCGGCACCCGCTCCTGCGGAGCCTTTCACCGATGATGAAGCCGATATTGATTTCGAAGACGATCTCGATGATCTCGACCTCGAACTGGACAACGCCGACATAGCGGGACCGGGCGACGCCGAAGACGTCGAACTGCCTCCGGATGATTTTATCCTCCCGGATATCGAACAACTGGACGCCGATCTCGGTGTCGAACCCCTTCCCGACACGGACCGGTTTGCGACCACCGAGAACGGCGAGTTTGCCCTGGACCTGCCCGAGGAATTTGATACCGATGTCGCCGGGGATACCGGTGAGTCGCCACCCGGAACGGAAACCGACGCGACACCTCTCCTCGACATCCCCGGTTTCTCCCTTTCGTCCTCGACCCGCTTTGACGTGACCGACGGCGGCCTACTGGGCGAAGTCGTGAGCCTGAATCCCGGCACACCATCGGCGCAGCCCCCGGCACTGACGCCGGAACAACTGACCCAATTGATCGAACAGGTTCTCGACAGCCACATGGTGTCGCTGCAGGAAGCACTACTTGAGCGCCTCGCCCCCTTCGTGAGCCACGATAACGACAAGCCGTCCTGACCCAAACGGCACACATAAGCGATATTTGCTGAGGGACCGGGACTTCCAGAGCAGGACCGTGCGCCGGTTGGACCCGGCGCCCGAGCCTACATGGCGGGATTTCGTTCCAGACGAATCCCAAGCTCGTACATCCATGTACGAGACGTATTATCGGGGGGGCGCCTAGCTCGTGTCCTGGGCTGGGAGCCCCGGTTCCTTTCCCAACCACAATCGTGAACACCTTATTTTATCAGCGCTGGCTAAGTAAGTGCCATTCCTCCCTGATCCCACTTATTCGATTCGGCACCACCCCTCGCCGCGCGCGGTAGGCGTGCTATAATCAGCGCCCTTTACTCGGGGGCAATACTGGCACGACCATGGAGAAAACTTACCAACCCGCCAACATAGAAAGCCATTGGTACAAAACCTGGGAGCAAAACGGATACTTCGCTCCCTCTGGCCAGGGTACCCCCTACAGCATCGTAATCCCCCCGCCCAATGTTACGGGCAGCCTGCACATGGGCCATGGCTTCCAGGAAAGCATCATCGATGCCCTGATTCGCTACCACCGAATGAAGGGTGACAACACCCTCTGGCAGGTCGGTACCGACCACGCGGGCATCGCCACCCAGATGGTGGTCGAACGCCAATTGGAGAAAGAGGGCCTGTCGCGCCACGACCTCGGCCGGGAACCGTTCATCGAAAAGGTCCGGCAGTGGAAAGAACACTCCGGCGGCACCATCACCCGCCAGCTGCGACGCCTGGGCGCATCGCCGGATTGGTCCCGGGAACGCTTTACCATGGATGACGGTTTCTACCACGCGGTACAGGAAGCCTTTATCCACCTGCACCGGGACGGCCTGATTTACCGCGGTCACCGCCTGGTCAACTGGGATCCACAGCTACACACCGCCATTTCCGATCTCGAGGTCATATCCGAGGAGGAACAGGGCCGGCTGTGGCATTTTCGCTACCCACTCAGCGATGGCACCGGCCACCTTACCGTCGCCACCACGCGCCCCGAAACCATGCTTGGGGATACCGCCGTAGCGGTCAACCCCGACGATGAGCGCTACCGACACCTGGTGGGCAAGAGCATCACCCTGCCCCTGGTCGGGCGCGAGATCCCGATTATCGCCGATAGCTATGTCGATCCTGAATTCGGTACCGGCTGCGTCAAGATCACCCCGGCCCACGACTTCAACGACTACGAGATGGGTCAGCGCCACCAACTGCCCATGGTCAATATCCTCGATAGGGACGCGGCCTTGAATGACGAGGTGCCGGTCGCCTATCGCGGCATGGATCGATTCACCGCCCGCGACGCGGTGGTCGCCGATCTCGATGCACAGGGACTGCTGGATAAAGTCGAGGATCATACGCTGAAAGTTCCCCGTGGTGACCGCTCCGGTGTCGTCATCGAACCCTGGCTCACCAACCAGTGGTATGTCAAAACCGGGCCCCTCGCCGAACCGGCAATTCGCGCCGTGGAAGAGGGACGGATCGAATTCGTGCCGAAACAATGGGAAAACACCTACTTCGCCTGGATGCGAGACATCCAGGACTGGTGCATCTCCCGCCAGCTCTGGTGGGGACACCGCATTCCCGCCTGGTACGACGACGCCGGCAATATCTATGTGGGCAGGAGTGAAGCCGAGGTCCGCGAGCAATACCAATTGGATGACCGCCCACTGCGCCAGGACGAGGACGTGCTCGACACCTGGTTTTCCTCCGCCCTGTGGACTTTTGGCACCCTGGGCTGGCCGCAGCAGACCGATATGCTCAAAACCTTCCATCCCACCAATGTGCTGGTGACCGGTTTCGATATTATCTTTTTCTGGGTCGCACGGATGATTATGATGACCCTGTACTTTATGGGAGATGTGCCCTTCCGCCAGGTCTACGTCCACGGCCTGGTAAGGGACAACCACGGCCAGAAAATGTCCAAATCCAAGGGCAATGTCATCGACCCGATCGATCTGATTGACGGCATCGAGCTGGAGGCGCTGGTGGAAAAACGCACCGCCAGCCTGATGCAACCGAAACTGCGCCAACGGATCGAGAAACTGACCCGCGAGGATTTCCCCCGGGGCCTCGCCGCCTACGGCACCGATGCGCTGCGGTTTACCTATTACTCCCTCGCATCGACCGGCCGTGACATCAATTTCGATGTCGGTCGGATCGAGGGCTATCGCAATTTTTGCAATAAAATCTGGAATGCAGCCCGCTACGTGATGATGAATACCGAGGGCGAAGACTGCGCCACCGGTGAGAACACCGACGACTATGAATTGGGGCTTGCCGACCACTGGGTCCAGTCCCGCATGCAGGAAACCAGCGCCGCGGTGGAAAAGGCCATCGCCCAGTATCGCTTCGATCTGGCGACCCAGGCCCTGTATGAATTTATCTGGAACGAGTACTGCGACTGGTATCTCGAATTATCCAAGCCGGTGCTGTACGGCGACGACGTATCGGCGGCGCGCAAGCGGGGAACCAGGCGCACCCTGATTGTGGTACTGGAAGCCACACTGCGGATGCTGCACCCCTTTATGCCGTTTATCAGCGAGGAAATCTGGCAGCGCGTCGCGCCCCTGGCAGGCCGCAGCGGCGACACCATTATGCACTGCCGCTTTCCGGTGTGTGACCCGGCGCTACTGGCTCCCGACGCCAGCGCGGATATCGAATGGCTGAAGTCCGTGATTGTTGCCGTGCGCAACATCCGGGGCGAGATGAATATACCACCGGGGCGCGAATTGCCCCTGTTATTGACCGACGGCAGCACACAAGACCGGCAGCGCCTGCAACAAAACCGCGACCTGCTGGTAAAGCTGGCCAAGCTCGAGTCCGCCCAGTGGCTGGATGCGGGGGAACCGGCCCCCCAGTGCGCAACGCAACTGGTAGGCGGAATGGAAGTCCTGGTGCCGATGGCCGGACTGATCGACAAGGAGGACGAAATCGCCCGCCTGGGCAAGGAAATCGATAAGCTCGACAAGGAACTGCAGCGCACCCGGGCCAAGCTCGACAACGCGGCGTTTGTCGAAAAAGCGCCGGCGGCAGTGGTGGACAAGGAGAAGCAAAAAATGGCCGGCCAGCAGCAAGCCGTCGCCAAGCTACAGGAACAGCTCGAGAGCATCCAGACCTTGTAGCCGGAACTTGCAACCAGGCCGAATAAGCAGGGGACCCTGGCTCCCATCATTCGGTCAAGGGCGTTGCAGTCGCCACCCACACAGCGCATTCCCCGCACTAACGAGCCAATCATGGCGTCCCGCCTTTTTACCAGCCAATTCCACCCCCGGTGGAATTTTCTGCTAGAATGACCGGCGCCGGAGCTGGCCCACCGCGGATAGACCGGGGCCTCCGTCCCACATACATCCATCCATACATACAACGAGAACCAATATGCAATCGCTTTTATCACTCATCATCGCCCTCATCATCGGGCTTGTGGCAGGGTTTCTGTTCAGTCAAATGGGGCCGGCAAGCTCCGCCATGACTCTCATCGCCTTTGCCGGCACCGCTGTCATCAGCTCACTGCTCACCGGCATGGTGGGTGGTAAACGCCAGGCCGCCTCCGGCGCCGGCCCCGCCAAAACCGCAGCGACCCGCTCCGACAAGGGTGGCGACCGCCAATCCGGTGTAGTCAAGTGGTTCAACTACAGCAAGGGCTTCGGCTTTATCACCCGCGACAACGGCGAAGATATTTTTGTGCATTTCAAGTCCATCCGCGGTGATGGCGAGGGTAAACGCGGCCTGCGGGAAGGCCAGCGAGTCGAATTCAGTGTCAGCCAGGGCGAGAAAGGCCTGCAGGCTGACGACGTGGCAATAGAGGAAACCTAGCAGGCACGCCTGCCGCAGAGGGAATGGCTCCGGAAAACCCGGGTGACGATTATTTGCACTCACACGCAGCCGCCCGTCCGCCCCGGGGCCACGTAGCCATTGATTTACGTCAAGGCAATACCTGGACTCTGCGACGATAATGCCACATTGATGTCTACACTCCCGCGAAAGCGGGTAGTATTTGCGGCACCGCCCCTTGGACAAGTCGGTTGGGCGCCGACGCGTTATGGTCAGGAAGTCATCCTATGAGCACATCAGAAAGCACTTTGGATCAGTCACCCTACAACTATAAGGTAGTCAGGCAATTCACCGTCATGACTGTCGTATGGGGAATCGTGGGGATGCTGGTCGGTGTCATAATCGCCGCCGAGCTGGTCTGGCCCTGGCTTAACTTCGACCTGCCCTGGCTGCATTTCGGGCGACTTCGCCCGCTGCACACCAATGCCGTTATTTTTGCCTTCGGCGGCTCCGCCCTAATGGGCACTTCACTGTTCGTGGTTCAGCGCACCTGCCAGACCAGGCTTATCTCTGACGGCCTCGCCGCTTTCGTGTTCTGGGGCTGGACCCTGGTCATTGTACTGGCGGCTATCACACTGCCCATGGGCTGGACCACCGCCAAGGAATATGCCGAGCTGGAATGGCCTATCGACATCCTGATCACCGTTGTCTGGGTTGCCTACGCCGTGCTTTATTTTGGCACCATCATGAAGCGCAAGAGCCCGCATATCTATGTTGCCAACTGGTTCTACGGCGCGTTTATTCTTACCATCGCCGTGCTGCATATCGTCAACAGCATGGAAATCCCGGTCAGCCTGACCAAATCCTATTCGGTCTATGCCGGCACCACGGATGCCATGGTGCAATGGTGGTACGGCCACAACGCCGTGGGTTTCTTCCTCACCGCCGGCTTCCTCGGCATGATGTACTACTTCGTGCCAAAACAAGCCGAGCGGCCGGTCTACTCCTACCGCCTGTCCATCGTCCACTTCTGGGCCCTGATCGCCATCTATATGTGGGCGGGGCCGCACCACCTGCACTACACCGCATTGCCTGACTGGGCGCAGAACGTGGGCATGGTCATGTCCCTGATCCTGCTGGCGCCGAGCTGGGGCGGCATGATCAACGGCATGATGACCCTGTCGGGGGCCTGGCACAAACTGCGCACCGACCCGATCCTGCGATTCCTGGTGGTCTCCCTGTCCTTCTACGGCATGTCCACCTTCGAGGGGCCGATGATGGCGATCAAGACCGTCAACTCCCTGTCTCACTATACCGACTGGACCATCGGCCACGTCCATTCCGGCGCCCTGGGTTGGGTCGCCATGGTTTCCATCGGCGCGACCTACCATTTGATCCCCCTGCTCTTCAACCGCAAGGAGATGTACAGCATTCCGCTGATCAACCTGCACTTCTGGATGTCCACCATCGGCACCGTGTTGTATGTTACCTCGATGTGGGTCAACGGCCTGATGCAGGGCCTGATGTGGCGGGCTTACAACGCTGACGGCACCCTGACCTATAGCTTTGCCGAGTCAGTGGCTGCGGCCTACCCCGGCTACATAGTGCGCTTTATAGGCGGCACCATCTTCCTGCTGGGTATGTTTGTCATGGCTTACAACTTTTGGCGTACGGTGGCCTCGGACAACACCGAAACCGCCAGTGTACAACCCCAGACCGCATAAGGAGCAGGCCAGATGAAACACGAAGCTATCGAAAAAAACCTCGGCCTGATGATCCCCCTGATCATTGTCGCCATTAGTTTCGGCGGACTGGTCGAGATCGTACCGCTGTTCTTTGACAAAAACCTGACGGAGCCGGTCGACGGCCTGGAGCCCCTCAGCGCCATGGAGTTGGAAGGGCGCGACATATACATCCGCGAGGGCTGCCACGTCTGTCATTCACAAATGATTCGCCCCTTCCGCTGGGAAACCGAGCGCTACGGTCACTACTCGGTCTCCGGTGAGCACGTCTACGAGCATCCCTTCCTGTGGGGTTCGAAACGCACCGGCCCGGATCTGGCCCGGGTAGGTGAGCGCTACAGCGATGCCTGGCACCGGGCCCACCTGTACAACCCGAGAGATGTGGTACCGGAATCCAATATGCCCGCTTTCCCCTGGCTGTTCGAGGACACCATCGACGGTTCCATCACCGGAACCAAGATGTCCGCCCTGCGCACCGTCGGCGTCCCCTATACCGACGAGGATATAGCCGGCGCCGAGCAAGCGGTCGACGGTAAGTTGGAAATCGACGCGATGATCGCCTATCTGCAGCAGTTGGGCACCTTGCTGAAGCATAAGCGCTAGACCATGGATATCGGCTCGATGGATATCAACACACTGCGGGGTTTCGCGACCATCGTCGTGCTGGTCACGTTTATCGCTATCTGCATCTGGGCATACAGCAGCAAGCGCAAACATGATTTTGAAGAGGCCGCCAACCTGCCCTTCGCCGATGAAGACGACCAGGGCGACGGCAAGGGCGAGCGATAATTTTATGAGGACTGACCAATGAGCAGTTTCTGGAGTGGATGGATAATCCTCCTGACAGTAGTCACCATTATCGGTACCGCCTGGTTGCTGTTTGCCAACCGTTCCCGGCCGAACGACCAGGAGACCACTGGGCATGTTTTCGATGGCATTGAAGAGTACGACAACCCCATGCCCGCCTGGTGGTTCTGGATGTTCGTCATCACCATCATCTTCGGCATCGGCTATCTGGTAGTGTACCCGGGACTCGGCAATTACAAGGGAACCCTGGGCTGGACCGAGATCGGCCAGTACGAGGCGGAAGTGGCAAAAGCTAACAGCGAGTACGGCCCGATATACCAGAAATATGCGGCGATGAGCCTCGAGGACGTGGCAAAGGACGAAAAGGCCATGCGCATGGCGGGCCGTTTGTTCAGTGACAACTGCGCCCAGTGCCACGGCTCAGACGCCCGGGGCAGCCGCGGCTACCCCAACCTGGCGGACGGCGACTGGATCTGGGGCGGCGGTGCCGGGCAGATCAAGACCAGCATCAACAATGGCCGCCAGGGGACTATGCCGAGCTGGTTGCCGGCGCTCAAGGAGCAAGGCGTCGACGAAGTATCCGAGTACGTGCTGAGCCTTAGCGGGCAGCCCGCGGATAGCGACATGGCCGCTGCCGGTGAAAAGCACTTCCAGACCTATTGTGTCGCCTGCCACGGTGCCGACGGCAAGGGCAACCCCCTCATGGGCGCGCCCAACCTGACCGATGACATCTGGCTCTACGGCGGTAAACGGGCGCAAATTCGCACCTCAGTGAATGAGGGCCGCAACGGCGTGATGCCGGCCCAGCAGGAGAGTCTCTACCCCGAAAAGATTCACCTGTTGGCCGCTTATGTCTACAGCTTGTCCAATTAGCGCCCGTCCAGAAACGACTGTTTTTGGCGAGGGCGCGTATCCCGGCGCAGGCCGGGATCCATGCTTTTCAACAACTTAATAGATTCCTGCCTGCGCAGGAATGACGAAATCGTGTGTTTCCGGGGCACGGCCTAACTAACCAGGACGCGCTGCCCCCCACGTGCCGAGTAGTGTGGCAAGCTGTCGCAGCTTGAACCAGCGAGCCCTGTGGTACACTGTTCACCACAGTACTCGCTCATCGCAAACCCTAAACCCCGGTCACTCATATCATCATGCAGGATCAAGATCGGATAGCGGTTCAGGAGCTCGCCCCGACAGAGGTCGGCGAACTCGACCTCTACCAGAAGCGTGAGAAGATCTACACGCGTAAAATCGAGGGCCTGTACCAGCGTTACCGGCTGTTTACCGGCTGGCCCTTACTGCTGGGCTACTTCCTGCTGCCCTGGTTCAATTGGCAGGGACAACAATCCGTCTTATTCAACCTGCCGGCGCGGCAATTCAATATCTTCAGCCTCACCTTCTGGCCACAGGACTTCCCGCTCCTCGCCTGGCTGCTGATTATCGCCGCCTGGGGCCTGTTTGCCGTTACCGTCTGGGCCGGTCGTGTCTGGTGCGGCTACACCTGCCCACAAACCGTCTGGACCAGTATTTTCATGTGGGCCGAGCAGCTGGCCGAGGGCAGCCGCAACCGGCGCATCAAACTCGACCAGAGCCCATGGAGCCTGGAAAAGGGGCTGAGAAAGCTGGCCAAGCACAGCATGTGGTTCGGCTTTGCCGCCTTCACCGGCATCACCTTTGTCGGTTATTTCTCACCGATCCGCGAGCTACTACCGAACCTGTTCAGCTTTCACCTGAGCTCTTGGGAAGCCGCCTGGATGCTGTTCTTTACCCTTGCCACCTATATCAACGCCGGCTGGCTGCGAGAGCAGGTCTGCATGTATATGTGTCCCTATGCACGCTTCCAGTCCGTGATGTTCGACGCCGACACCCTGATCGTCTCCTACGATCCACGCCGTGGCGAACCCCGGGGCTCGCGCAAGCGCAATAGCGATAAATCCGAGCACCAATTGGGCGATTGCGTGGATTGCCAGCTGTGCGTACAGGTCTGCCCCACCGGCATCGATATCCGGGATGGCCTGCAATACCAATGTATCACCTGCGCCCTGTGCATCGACGCCTGCGATTCAGTCATGGAGAAAATGGACTACGACCCCGGGCTCATTCGCTACACTACCGAAAACGCTCTCGAGGGCATACCCAGTCGTGTGCTGAGACCCCGTCTGATCGGCTACATCGCGGGGATACTGGTCATGATCGCCCTGTTCAGCTATACCGTCGCATCCAGGGTGCCGTTGCGTGTGGACGTACTGCGGGATCGCAACCAGCTCTACAGCGAAACAAGCGACGGCTTGATAGAAAACACCTACACCCTCAAAATTTTGAATATGGACCAGTCGCCCCACCAATACACCCTCAGCGTCGAGAGCCCACACGCGTTGAAATGGATTGGCGAGCAGGCCGTTGCGGTCGAAGCGGGCGGTGTATATACCCTTCCAATGCGACTGCAGGCAAACCCCGACGACATGCGCAGCCCGGGAATGGATATCGAGTTTGTGGTAACAAACAGCGACGATCCGGACCAGAAAGCCAGCACCGAAAGCCGTTTTATCGGCGCCACCAGCAGGTAGACCATGGGCGAACAGGACAATACAACAACACCCTGGTACCGGCAATTCTGGCCCTGGCTGCTGATATCCATTCCCGGGATCACCGTCATCGCCGGTATCGCCACTATCTGGCTTGCCTCCAGCGAACCGGTTGCCCTGGTGCGGGACGATTATTACAAGGAGGGAATGGCGGTCAACCGGGTCCTCGCAAAAGCCCGTGCGGCACAGGAGCGGGGTCTGAGCGTGCAACTGGAATTCGACGCCGCTGGACAAGGGGTGATCGCAAAAATGTCCGGCGACTTCAGCGGCAGCGAGGTGCAACTGGATTTTATTCACCCCCTTGAGATCAACCGCGATCAATCCGTCACCTTGCACAAGCAGGAGAACGGCGACTTTGTGGGCACCCTGCCGGTCAAACCGGATCGCTGGTACCTGCAACTGGAGGGAAGCGGCCAGGGTAGTCCCTGGCGACTGAAGGGCGAAATCGATTTGCGCCGGGGATCCTCCACAAGCATGCAAGCAGACCGGGGTTAAACCCCGGTATTCATGGTCACAGCCACCCCCTGCTACCACTGCGGCCTGTCTGTCGCAAGGCCCGGCCAATTTACCCTGCAACAGGACAGCCAATCACTGGAATTTTGCTGTCCGGCCTGCCGGGCCGTGGCCAATACCATACTCGACAGTGGCCTGGGTAAGTATTACGACTATCGCAGCGAAACAGCAGTCCAGGCGGAGCAGGCCGATGACCGGCTCGATTACAGCCTCTATGACCGCCCGGAGTTCCAGCAGGACTTTGTCAGCGACGAGGGGCAGGGCAAGACCGCCGTACTCAATATCCAGGGCATCACCTGCGCGGCTTGCAGCTGGCTGATCGAGCACAGGCTAGGCGCTATCGACGGCGTCGAACACGCCCATGTCAATGTCGCCAAACACCGGGCAAGCCTCAGCTACGACCCGCAACGAGTAGCGCTCTCAAAAATATTTCACACCATCAGCGCAATCGGCTATAGCCCCTCGCCCTGGTCGGCCAGCGGCGAACAAAAATTGCTGGAGACCGAACAGCGCCAGGCCTTGCGCCGGCTGGGTGTTGCTGGCATCGGCATGATGCAGGTCGGCATGTATGCCGTGGCCCTGCACGCGGGAGCCCTGCAAGGCATCGCCGACCACTACCGCGACTTTCTACGCATCGTCAGCCTGGTGATCGCCACCGCCGTGGTGTTCTATGCCGCACGCCCGTTCTTCCAGTCCGCCTGGCGCAATATAAAAAATCGCAGCCTGGGGATGGATGTGCCGGTGTCCATCGCCATCGGCCTGGCCTATGCCGCCAGTTGCTGGGCTACCTTCAGCGGGGGCGAGGATGTCTACTTCGACTCGGTGGCCATGTTCACATTTTTCCTGCTGGCGACGCGCTACCTGGAAGCCCGTGCGCGGCAGCGCAACCAGCTGTTATCCCAGGGCCTGGCCTCTATAACTCCTCGCTATGCCTGGCGGCTCGACAGTGCCGGGCCGGCCGCCGTGCAAATCCCCGTCGCCGATCTCGCCAGCGGCGACCTCATCCTGGTCAAATCGGGAGACATCATCCCCGCCGACGGGGTCGTCGAGGAGGGTCACAGCAGTGTCGATGAATCCGCCTTTAACGGCGAATACCTTCCCCTGGCAAAGGAACCCGGTGACGAGGTCACCGCGGGGACCATCAATGCCGACGGCGTACTCACTGTCCGCGTGAGAGAAACCGGCAGCAACACGCGGCTGGCCCTGATCTCCCGCCTGCTGGAACGCGCCCAGCAGGAAAAACCCCGTGCGGCGCAACTCGCCGACCGCCTGGCGGGTATTTTTGTCACGGTCGTCCTGCTCTGCGCCACGCTGGCGGCATTCTGGTGGATGCAACACGCTCCGGAGCGCGCTCTGCAGGTTGCCTTGTCCGTGCTGGTGGTAAGCTGTCCCTGCGCACTGTCCCTGGCCACACCGGCCGCCCTGACCAGCGCCCTGGCCGCGCTGAAAGCCCGCGGAGTGCTTCTCAGCCGTAGCACCATGCTGGAACAACTGCCCGCGGCCACCTTGTTCGCCTTTGATAAAACCGGCACTCTTACCAGCGGTCGACTGCAGCTCGAGACTACCCGGCCACTGGCCGACCTGCCCAGGGAGCAGTGCATCGCCATCGCCAGTGCCCTGGAGCGCTACTCCAATCACCCGATTGCCCGCGCTTTCGCCGCAACACCCTCCGCCCTGGTCGCCGGGTCCGTCGAGCTTGTCAGTGGCAAGGGCATAGGCGGTACTATCGACGGGGTCCGCTACCATATCGGCAGCCCGGAATTTATCGGCGCCGGTGCCCGGAGTGAACAGGCCGACCTGCCCCCGGCCAATTCCAACCCCCGGATCTTCCTCGCCAGCGAGGGGCAATTACTGGCGGTATTCGAACTCTACGACCCGATCAGGCCATCCGCCGCCGGTGTCCTGCAGACACTGCGACAACGTGGGTTTACCACGGTGATCCTGTCCGGGGATTCCTCCGCCGCCGTGCCCGCCGTGGCAGCCGCCACCGGGGTCAGCGAATACTACGGCGGCATGAGCCCGGCAGACAAACTCGCCCGAATCCAGCAGTGGCAAAGCGAGGGCCAGCGCGTGGTCATGGTGGGCGACGGCGTCAACGATGTTCCTGTACTGGCCGCGGCGGATATGTCCGTGGCCATGGTCGACGCCAACGAACTGGCCAAAGCCAGTGCGGACTGTCTACTGCTGAGCGGCGACCTGAATCGCCTGCTGGCAACCCTGGATATCGCAATCCGCACCCGCCGGATTATCGTGCAGAACCTGGCCTGGGCCCTGCTGTACAATGTGATCGGAATCCCGCTGGCCGCCGGCGGGATGATAGCGCCCTGGCTCGCGGCCATCGGCATGTCCGGCAGCTCCCTGATCGTGGTGGGCAATGCCCTGCGACTGACAAAGGCACCGGGAAAATCCTCCCATGGATAGTTTAATCATTCTCATCCCCATCGCGCTGTTGTTCACTGTGATAGCCGTCGCCACCTTTTTCTGGGCGGTAAACTCCGGCCAGTACGATGACCTCGACCGCTCTGCCAGCGAAATCCTGTTCGACGAGGAAGCCGGCGATAGCGAGGACGACCGCGACCTTGAAGCGGAGAAAAATGATCTATGATCAGTTACGCTGACGCGGCTGCCGCACTTACCATTGGGCTAATGGGAAGCAGCCACTGCGCGGCGATGTGCGGTGGCATTGCCGGCGCCGTCAGCCTCGGCATCGATGAGCAGCGTCAAAACCGGGTTCTGGCGATCGCCGCATTCCACCTCGGGCGCATTTTATCCTACGCCCTGATCGGCCTGGCCCTGGGCAGCGTGGTGGTATACGCCGCCGCCGGGTTCAAACCCCTGTCCATAGCCCTGCGCATCATTGCCGCCGGACTGCTTATCTCGATGGGCCTGTACATTGCCGGCTGGTGGCGTGGTCTGACGATGCTCGAACGGGTGGGGGTACCGCTGTGGTCTCGCCTGCAACCCCTGACAAAGCGCCTGCTGCCGGTAAGATCCGCCGCCGGCGCCCTGCTGCTGGGCGGGCTGTGGGGCTGGCTTCCCTGCGGCCTGGTCTACAGTACCTTGAGCTGGGCGGTGAGCGCCGACAGTACGCTCGGCGCGGCAGGCAGAATGCTGTTTTTCGGTATCGGCACACTGCCGGCCATGCTTACCATGAGCCTGGCCGCGGAGACCAGCCGACGCCTGCTGCAAAAACAGAGCACCCGCCGGGTGGCGGGTATACTGCTAATCGGCTTCGGGCTATGGACCCTGGTCACGCCCATCCAACAATTAAGCGGTGGCCACGACATGTCCGGCCACCAGCATCGGCACTAATTCTGGTGGCGGCAGCCGAATTGCCGCCACGGGAGCATTGATATACGTCAATGCGGCAAAAATCAGGCCAGCTATAATCCCCCTTTTAAATGTTCCGACTGCCCCCTATGGCCCATCCAATCCAGCAATCCCCGGCCGACCCGGACTGGGATATCAACCTTATCCGCAACTACGATGTTGCGGGCCCGAGGTACACATCCTATCCCACTGCCAATTTGTTTAACGAATCCTTTACCGCAGAGGACTACGTCAAGCTGGCCGAGGGCGAGCAGAGCAATATTTCACCCATGTCCCTCTACGTGCATGTGCCGTTCTGCCGCGACATCTGCTACTACTGCGCCTGCAACAAAATCGTTACCCGTAAGCACCATCTGGTGCGGCAGTATCTCGACGCGCTCAGCCTGGAGATGGAACTGCGAGGGGCATTGCACAGTCATCGGCCGGTAAGCCAGTTGCACCTCGGTGGTGGAACACCGACCTACCTGAAGGAAGCCGAGCTGACCGAATTGATGCACCATCTCAGCACCCACTTTCGCCTCAGCGACAAGGAAACCCGGGAATACAGCATCGAAATCGATCCGCGCACGGTAACAGAGGACACCATCGCCCTGTTAAAGGGGCTGGGCTTCAACCGTATCAGCATGGGAATCCAGGATTTCGACCCCCTGGTGCAGCAGTCGATTAACCGCACACAGTCACCGGCCATGGTCGCGGGCCTGGTGCAGAACATTCGCGATCACCATTTCACATCGCTGAGCTTCGACCTGATATACGGTTTACCCAACCAGAGCGTCACTTCGTTTAAGCACACAGTCGACCGGGTCATAGAGATGTCGCCGGATCGAATCGCGCTGTACAACTACGCCCACCTGCCGTCACTTTTCTCCAACCAGCGGGCCATTGATCGCCAGACGCTGCCCAGCGCCGACACCAAGCTGGCAATTCTCGAGTACGTCGGTCGTCGGCTGATCGATGCCGGCTACGACTATATCGGTATGGATCACTTCGTGCGGCCCGGGGATGAACTGGAGATAGCGCGCCAGAACAACCGGCTACAGCGCAACTTCCAGGGTTACTCCACTTGCCTGGCTACCGACCTCATAGGCCTGGGGCCCTCCGCCATCAGCCAGTTCGGCGACAGCTTCTCACAGAACGCCAAAGACCTCGACCCCTGGTCCGAGGTCATCGAACAGGGGAAGCTGCCCATCATACGTGGGCTGCAGGTCACGGAAGAGGATAAATTGCGCAAACACGTAATCATGTCCCTGGCTTGCCAGTTGACCCTGGATATCGCCGCCACCGAGCAACAATTCGGCATCGATTTCAACCAGCATTTCGCCGAATCCCTCGCCTCGATGGGCGACTTCGAGCGGGACGGCCTGGTGGAGATCACCCCCCGTCATATCAATGTCAGCAAGCGAGGCCGATTATTGCTGCGCAATATCTGCATGAGTTTTGATCAGTATATCCAGGCTGGGCGCGGGCAGGGCCCGGGGCGCTTTTCACGAACCATCTAGTACTCGTACCCTACCGGTATGCCAACCCCCGGCAAAAAATCCGGCTCTTCTGGACGAGCGCCCTCTAACAGGGGATAATCCAAAATCAGCTAACGTGTAAAGTAGCGGTTTTTGTTTTGCTGTAGGATACACAAGCACACCAAGTACCCCTATAATACCAGCGCTTATTCAGTTTGCGGTTGGAGCATGCATGAGTTCAAACATCGCAGAGTCGAAACAGGTGGGTAATTTCTGTACTCACGATTACAGGGTTAATTGCAGCGATTGCCGTTTAAACAGCATTTGCTTGCCCATTGCACTCGAAGCGCAGGATATTGAACGCCTCGACAAGATCATTCAACGCAGTAAACCACTGCACAAAGGTGAGCACGTTCACCGGGAAAACGAACCTTTCACCTCTGTCTACGCGGTGCGCTCCGGCTGCCTCAAGGCCTACAAGATTACCGGCGACGGCAAAGAGCAAGTCACCGGTTTCCACTTCCCTGGTGAGTTGTTCGGGGTCGACGGCATCGCCAAGAACAGCCATATGGTCTCCGCCAAGGCTCTGGAGACCTCGGCCATCTGCGAAATACCCTTCAAGCGACTGGAGGAGTTGAGCACCAAACTACCTAGTCTGCAGCGGCACTTCTTCCGGCTCATGAGCCAGGAAATTGCCGAGGACCAGCAACTCATCACCTTGCTCAGCAAGAGTTCAGCCGAGCAGCGCGTCGCCGCATTACTCATCAGTATTTCGAGTCGCAGCGCCAAATTAAAGCTGTCTGCCACGGCCTTTCGCCTGCCCATGTCTCGCACCGATATAGGCAATTATCTCGGTCTCACGGTCGAAACCGTCAGCCGTATTTTCAGCCGTTTCCAGAAAGCTGAAATGCTGCGCGTGGAGAACAAGGAAATCTGTATTTTGCAAATAGAAGAAATGCAGCAATTGGCGGGCTTGTAGCCACTCATGGAAGACCGCCCACGATAATAACGAATTAAACAGAGGAAGCAGGGATGATCGGTAAAGCAATCGGTATTATGTTTCGGCCCCGCAACACCTGGCAAGCGGTCGCCGATCTATCGGATGCGCAGCTCAAACCCTACATCCTCTACCCCGCCCTGCTCGCGATACTCCCCGCCTACGCCTGGTATTACGGCACCACCCAGGTCGGCTGGAGCATCGTAGGCAAGGAGCCGGTGAAATTAACCGCCGACAGTGCCATGTTCATCGCCATACTTTTTTACCTGGCCCAGGTCATCGCCATCTGGATGGTGGGCTATTTCGTGCACTGGATGTCTGAAACCTACGGGGCGGAGTCGACCCCGACCAGGGGCCTCGCCGTTTCCGGTCTCTGCGCAACACCTATCCTGTTATCCGGCATCTTCGGGTTCTACCCGTTGTTCTGGCTGGACTTTTTGGTCGGCCTCTCAGCAGTGAGTTACGCCGTATACCTGCTCTACCTCGGCATCCCTATCGTCATGCGTATTCCGGAGGAGCGCGGCTTCCTGTTTGCCAGCGCCGTGGCGGCGGTCGGTCTGGTCATGGCTATCATCATCATGGGCGCCACGGTGATGCTGTGGGATATGGGATTCGCACCCTCCTTTACTGACTGATCCACACTTCCTGCCAGTCTCATCATGGCGCGGGCCGCGCATCCACAGCGCCGCCCGGCCCTGACCCTTGTTAGCACAGTCAATTCGCGAAAAACCCCAACCAGCGCACAAATCCGACCGCGAGCCGCACTGGCCCGGGGTCTTTTTTTTGCGTTTTATCCATCCCGCTGCCAATACTTAAGCAACCCAGTGCAGATGGAAATCGACAGATGGATTCACGCTGTCGCTGTATCGAACATTTAATTTTGCGCCCGACCCTGCGACTGCTCGATGCGGAGTCCGATGCTGCCGTGACCCTGTTACTGGGCACCGGGCTCGCCGAAACCGGATTCGGCACCCCGCAACCGGGCATGCATGGTTTTTTTGCCATCACAACTGCACAGCACCGCCGCGCCTGGGATGAATACCTGGCGTTCAGGCCGGAGCGCGCCAGCCTGGTTCGCGGCCTGGCCAGCCCCATCGCATTCCTCCAGGACCCCGATGCCGAGCTGGATCGAAACCCGGCCTATGCGACAGCTATTGCCTGGATAATCTATGAAGCCGACGGCGTAAACCCGGAACTCGCCGGGACCGGCCAGGCACTGGCCGGAGTCTGGCGCGAGGTCTACCACCCCGGTGAAGAACCGGATCTCACCATCGCCGGTCGCTATTGGCAGGACATCGACCGCGACGCGGCCTGATACCACCCGCACTCAGTAATCCAGTTCAAACCTCTCCAGGTGCACCAGGTCCTCCGGTCGGTCGATATCCGGCAGGGGCTCAAGTGCATGCCAGCTCCACCCCAGGGCAGCGATCCTGCCGAGGGTGATCTCGCAGACCGTCGCCCCGCCCCATTCCATGTCGGTGAACAGCGAACTGTCATAGCGGCGCAAGCCCAGGGCGACATAGCCACCGTCAAGGGCAGGAATAAGCACGGCATCATGTTTTTCCAGGCCGGCCAACAGGCGATGGTAGTGCTCCGGACCCAGGCCCGGACAATCACTGCCGCTGATCAATACACGGCCATAGCCCCGGGCAAAATTATCGCGAAAAGCCTGTGCCATTCGCTGCCCAAGATCGCCTTCGCATTGACGATGCTCGGATACACCCGGTGTGGCGAATGGGCTGGCCGCGGCCGTCTCGCCGTCCAGCCATAGCTGCACGTCACTGGTGGCTGCCAGCACCATCTGTTCGAGGCAATGTCGCGTCATCGCGCTGTGAAGACGGCACGCCCGCTCTGCGCCCAGCGCCGGAATCAAGCGGGTTTTGACCCTGCCCGCCAGGGGAATACGGCTAAACAGCATAGCGACCGAATACAGGGGCGCCGGAGTCAACGGTATTGCCGTGCCAGCCAACGCGGGCTGGCACCCAAAAAATACAACAAACGCAACCGCCACATCAGCAATACGGTGCGCAACACACCGCCGCTCTCCCAGCGCCGGCTCGAGGTTTGCAGCGGCAAGGCGACAAACCCTGGCGGTGCGACAGCACGCAATCGTTTGGACAACTCGACATCCTCCATCAAGGGCTGGTCGACAAATCCGCCCAGAGCCTGGAACAAGCCACGCCGGACAAATATTCCCTGGTCACCGGTAGCCACCGCCGTGATACGGCTGCGGCAGACGATCAGGCGCTCGATAAGGCGAAACACCCGCCGCTCACCACTGAGCACAAGGCCAAAAAATCCCCAATCTTCAGCCGCGGTTATCGCCTCGAGATAGGCGCCGCCGGGAGCCAGCAGGACACTGTCCGCATGCAGGAACCAGAGCCATTCGCCCCGCGCAACGGCGGCGCCCGCATTCATCTGGATGGCGCGACCGGCGGAATGCCGGAGGACTTGATCAGCCAGGGGCAGCGCCCTCTCCCCGGTGCCGTCGCAACTACCGCCATCCACCACGATCAGCTCGACTTCGTCGTGGCCCAGCCTTCCCAGCAGAGACTCGACCACCGCCGCTTCGTTCAGGGTGGGTATGATAATACTGACTCTGGGACACACTACTCAGCCAGCCCCGAGCGCACCACCGCAACTGCTGCCCTGGCCGGCCGTACAAGCATAGCAATGCTCGCCGACCCGGATTGGGGCTCCCACTGCCGGGGTATGCAGCAGGCTCGAAATGTGCACGCGCCGGGCATCGCTGGCCAGCAGGCCGGAGGGTGCCATCGGCAGGTCTATCATCTGGTTGAAGTCACAGTCGTAGAGGTAACCCTGCCAGTCAACACTGAGCTGGGAGCGGCACATGACGCCAGTGAGGTTTTCCTCACTGTAACTGTCCTTGAGAAGCTGCATATAGCCAGCGTATTGCCCCTGCGAGAGCAACACGGCACCGAAGCGATTGATCGGCATATTGGCGAGCGTGAACAAACTGTCAAACACGATGCCGTGTCGTTGCTGTAACTCCCGCTTGTAGTCCCCCTCTAACTGCACCTGTTCAGGCGGCAAATACGGCCCCGCCGGGTTATATACAAGACTCAGCTCGAGCCCTCGCCCCTGGCCGTAACCCAATGCGTTCAATTCGCGCAGGGCGGAGATACTCTCTTCATAGACCCCCTTGCCCCGTTGTTTGCTGACGTTTTCCTCCTGGTAGCAGGGTAGCGAAGCGACGATGCTCACCCCCTGCCCGGCGAGAAAACCGGCCATATGCCGATAGCCTGGCTGGCGCAGTATGGTGAGGTTACAGCGGTCTATAACGCTCACGCCCAGGGCCCGCGCCTTACGCACCAGGTACTCGAAATGAGGATTCATCTCCGGTGCGCCACCGGTGAGGTCCAGTTGTTTTACCGAGTGTGTAGCCATATACGCCAGCAGGATTTCTATCACCTCCAGCGACATCGATTCCGTGCGCTGGGGGCCGGCGTTGACATGGCAATGGGTACAGCTGAGGTTACAGCGATAGCCCAGATTGACCTGGAGGGTTTCCAATGCGCCCCGCTCAAGTGACGGAAAGTCCGTTTCAAGCAATAGCGCCCGGGTATCTTGCATAATGACTGCTCTTTCTCTGTTAACAGTTCAAACTACAATGTTTTGACCACGCCACACGGCATGGTTCCCTCGAATATTCATCTCCCGACAGGCTTTCATCCGCCTTGCTTACTGGCGATGCGAGGCAGGAGGCGGTGAAATGTATTGGGAGCCATTCGCCGAAGCGCGTAGGCCAGCCTCAGCTTACCCCCCGCGATCACGATTTCGGCCTCGTCTTTAGCCAGGGCTCTCAGCAACTGTACGACGAAATCCTCTACCGGCATCCCTGTGGCGATATCCGCATCCACTTCATCAAAGGCCTCCCCACCGCTGGTCAACGCATTGTGTGCCACATCGGTCTGAACATAACCCGGACAGACCACGTGTACTTGAACACCGGTGTCGGCGATCTCGGCGCGCAGGCAGTCCATAAAGCCGATGATTGCATGTTTGGCAGCGCAATAGGCGCTGCGCAGCGGGGAACCCAGCTTGCCCGCGATACTGGAGATGGTCACCACATGCCCCTCTCCCCGGTCGATCATCAGCGGCACAAGCCCCTTGGTCAGCGCCACAGTACCAAAATAATCCACCTCCATGATCTGCCTGTCCACCACCAGGGATGTCTCCAGGGCCAGGCTGCGCTGGCTGATACCGCCGTTGTTGAACAGGATATCGATACCACCGCTGTTATCCCATGCCTGCAGTGCACAAGCGGCAAGACCGTCGCTATCCGCCAGGTCGAGGACGAGGCATTTGTGTCGCTCGGGATGTACGCAGGCCTGGCGCACGCTTTCCAGCGCCTCCATTCGCCGCGAGGATAAAACCAGTTTTGCACCCATCGCGGACAGCTGCAGCGCAAGCTCGCGACCGATACCCGAGGATGCCCCGGTTATCCATACGGTTTTATCCTGGAATTGCATGATCCTGCTCCCCTCCGACGGTGGCGTTATCCTGTATTATCCGTTTGCTTCGTGCAACAGCCAATTTGACCCACCCCGTTCAAATACAGTCAAATTGGCACCGCTGGACTCTCCAGTGGACCATTCACCATGACAAGTCGGGATTTCGACCATGCAAGCAGCCAGCGAACACGACCGCGACCTGGTACTGGTAGGCGGCGGCCATAGCCACCTGTCGGTGATCAGGCAACTGGCGATGGTGCCGATTGCGGGTTTGCGCGTCACCGTGGTGAGCAAGGACATCCACACCCCGTACTCCGGTATGCTACCCGGGCTCATCGCCGGCCATTACAGCGAGGACCAGTGTCATATCGACCTGCGTCGCCTGTGCCAGTGGGCCGGGTTCCGCCTGTACCATTCGAGCGCGGTTCGCATAGACAGCCGACAACAAACCGTCCATTGCGACAATCGCCCGCCCCTGCGTTACGACTGGCTGTCCATCAATACCGGCTCTACACCCGACCTGTCACGCATCGCCGGCGCCAGGGAGTACGGAGCCCCGGTCAAGCCCATCGCCGCATTCCTGGCCGCGCTGGAACACTGGCAGGCAAGCTTGCCATCGCGACCGACTCCTGCCTGGCTTACCGTTGTCGGAGGCGGTGCCGCCGGGGTGGAGCTGGCACTGGCAATCCAATATCGAATGCACAGGCAGGGACCACCAGGCAAGGTGCGCTATCGCCTGGTAAGCGCAGATAAGCGCTTGCTGCCTAGCCACAACCACCGCGTCGCGGGCTATTTCACCCATCTGCTAGAGGAGCGAGGCATCGAGCTGAACCTCGAACAGCGGGTGGACAAACTCGATGAGCACACGCTGTACAGCACCACAGGAGCAGAGCTGAAAAGTGATTTCACCGTGCTGGCGACCCATGCCGCGGCCCCGGCATGGCTGCGCGACAGCGATATCGCTGTCGATCAGCGGGGTTTTATCCGGGTCAGCGACGAGATGCGCAGCACCTCCCACGACAATATTTTTGCCGGCGGAGACTGCGCCAGTATAGAGGGCGAAAACATACCCAGGAGCGGGGTCTATGCGGTGCGCCAGGGCCCGGTAATGGCCGAAAATATCAGGCGCCTGATCGAGGGACGCGGCCTGCGCCGCTACCGCCCGCAACACCGGTTTCTCTCATTGATGGCCACGGGGGAGCGACGGGCAGTTGCCTCACGGGGTCCTCTGTTTGCCGCGGGGGCCTGGGTCTGGCGCTGGAAGTCCCATATCGACCGGCGTTTTATGGCGAAGTTCAGCGAGTTGCCAGCAATGGCTGACAAGCCTGTCCAGCCAGCCGACGAGGAAATGCGCTGTGGTGGCTGCGGCGCCAAAGTTGGTAGCCAGGCCTTGCAGCGGGCATTGCAAAAACTGGGTGAGGATACCGGCAGCGGCGCGGCCCTCGCCATCGAGGATGCCGTGGTGTTCACCCCTCCCGCCGACCGGCAGATGGTGCAGACCATGGACCACTTCCGGGCCTTTATCGACGACCCCTATCTGGTCGGCCGGATCGGCGCCAACCACTGCCTGGGGGATATCTATGCCATGGGCGCCACCCCGGATTCCGCACTGGCGCTGGCAAATATACCCTATGGTCACCCACGCATCATGGAGGACACCCTGTACCAGCTTATGCGGGGGGCAGTGAGCACCCTGCAAGAGGCCGACGCGCGTTTACTTGGCGGTCACTCCGGCGAGGCCATGGAACTGGCCTTCGGCATGACAGTTAACGGCCACGTCGCCCCGGGGCAGGCGCTACTAAAAAGCGGCCTGGTGGCCGGACAGGCACTGGTGTTGAGCAAACCCCTGGGCACCGGCACCCTACTGGCTGCCAATATGCGCCACGCCGCTCGTGGGCGATGGATAGACGGCGCGCTGGAGAACATGCAGCAAAGCAATGCCACAGCTGCAACAATAATACGCCAGTTCGGGGCCGGCGCTTGCACCGATGTCACCGGTTTCGGCCTGCTCGGCCACCTGCTGGAAATGCTTCACGCTTCGGGCACCGGCGCCGGGTTATTCCTGGATGCCATACCGTTATTGCCCGGTGCGGAGCAGTGTCTGCAAAAGCAACTCTTCAGTACGCTGCATCCTGACAACGCGAGCGTGCGCTCATATATTTCTAACGATGTTGCTCAGACGCATACCGCTCGCGTGGATATTCTCTTCGACCCGCAAACCGCCGGCGGCCTGCTCTGCGGTATCGCCGACGAGCGGGCGAAAGATTGCGTTGCTGCACTAAAGTTGGCAGGCTACCAGGCCGCGGTGGTGGGCCGGGTACTGGATACTGACGGCGAGGTTCGGGTGGAACTGGTTTAACCCAAATGCCGCTTACTTATGCCATATTGACGGAGGGGCCGGGGCTTCCAGAGCAGGACCGTGCGCCGGTTGGACCCGGCGCCCGAGCCTACATGGATGTATTATCGGGGGGGCGCCTAGCTCGAGTCCTGGGCTGGGAGCCCCGGTCCCTTGCCCAACTACATTGTAAACGCCTTGGCTTATCGGTGCTTCGCTAAAGTAAGTGCCAACAGGTTTAACCCGAAAACAGGCTGGCGCGATCCCGGCACCAGCCGAGTACCGCGGTGTAATCGCCACGATACACCACCCTTGATTCCGACCGGGACAACTGATACTCGTACATGGGGTCGTAATAATCGCACAACAAATGGTTAATCCAGGCCTCGTGGGCTGACTGCTCGCCGCTACGCAATGCCAGCCTCATCAGCTTGTCCAGTTCGGCGTAGTGCTGCAGCCCCAGGCGTTTTTTAATCCTCCCCAGGCTGTCGAGCAGGTGCTGCTGAAGCATCCGCTCGCTGTTTTGTGGGTCTAGTGCCTGGTATTCGCGGCCCAACTCCAACACATACTCCTGGTAAATACGCTCGATCCGAAAGGCCAGCGGCATTTCCACGATGACCAGCGGCGCCTTGCGCATACTGCGAAACAACTCCGCGGGCAGGGAGACAGCTCCGATGCTGTGACTCTCATCTTCAAAAAACAAGTCGACCCCGGGCTGGTGTTCGGTGACAGTCAACAGATCGATGGCCAGGCGGTGTTCAAAATCGACCTGGGAGGGGGGCTCGGTGGCATGGCGGCCAAAGCTCGAGCCCCGGTGGTGGGCGTGGTGTTCCAGGTCGATGCCGGTGGCCAGCTCTTGCACCAACGGGGTTTTCGCCGCGCCGGTCTGGCCGCCGATCACCACCATGCCCCGACTGCCAGCGACGTTTTCGGTCACCGACATCAGGTAGCCACGCAGGGCCTTGTATCCGCCCTCGATCACCGGCACTTCACAACCGGCCTCGGCCATCCACTCGGCAGCCAGGTTGGAGCGCATGCCGCCACGCCAACAGTACAGATGGGTACTGCGCTGCGCCCGGGCAAACTCGCACCATGCCGCCACCCGCGCCGCCTTTACATCGCCACCGACCAGTTTATGCCCCAGGTCGACAGCCGCATCCCGCCCTTCCTGCTTATAGACCGTGCCGACCCTGGCCCGCTCCCCTGTGGTCAGTATCGGTAGATTGCGGGCGCCGGGAAATGCACCTTTGATGAATTCGACATCGGCGCGCACATCGATAAACGACGTCCCGTCGAGAAACAGGCGCTTGAATTGGTCGGCTCGTATCAGCTGTGTCATCGGTTTGTCGCACCCTTGAATACGGGGGACATACTAAGGGACGCGGGCCCAAACGCAAGAGCATGGCCAGCCGTATTCGGACGTTGTATCATCCGCCCGCGCCCGATAATCGATGACAGAGGAATTCGGCAGCCCCATGACCCCACAAAGACCCGTCTGGCTTTTCAGCATGGATTCCGACCATTTCCATGCGGTGCCCACCACCACCGGCGCACTCATGGCCTACTACCGGCATTACGGCAGCCAGGTGGATGCCACTGACATACGCTTGCTGCACTTCCGGGACGAAACGGACATTCACGAATGGGTTGAAAACGGCCTGTACGCGATGATTGAACAGTGTCGAGCATCTCTTGCGCGAGGCCTCACGCCGGTCGCCGGTTTCAGTTTCTACACCTGGAACGCCGCGGAATTCCTCGACCTGATCCACACCCTCAAGACCCTGTGCCCCGGCATTCTGGTCATCGCCGGCGGCCCCCACGTACAACAGGCCGAGGACTACCTGCACCAGGACCACATCGACCTGGTGATCCTGGGTGAAGGCGAGGCCACGCTCCAACAACTACTGGACGACCCCCACGTCGACAACTGGGGCAATATCAACGGCCTGGCCTTTCTTGACGAAAACGGTCACGTCTGTAAAACCCCCGAGCGCAAGCGCGAGACCGAGCTCGATAAGCTGCCATCCGCACTGGATGTCATCCCCCTGACCGACGGGGACGGCAAGCCCCTGTACGACTCGATCTCCTACGAAACCAGCCGCGGCTGTCCCTTCAAGTGCGCGTTTTGCGAGTGGGGCACCGGCGCCATCGGCACCAAAATGGTCCAGCATTCCATGGCGCGAATTAGCCGGGACTGGCACAGGGTAATCGATGCGGGCATCCAGAATATCTGGCTGGCAGACTCAAATTTTGGCGCCCTCAAGGAGGATATCGACAAGACGCGGTTGATCTGTGAATTCAAGGAGCGCACCGGGCTGCCCAGGACATTCGCCACCTCCTGGTCGAAGAAGCACAGCAGCAAGGTCCAGCAGATCGTACTCATGCTTCACGACCACGGCCTGCTGCCCCACTACCAACTGGCACTGCAAACCCTCACGCCGCTGGCACTGGAGTTATCTAACCGCAGCAATATGGACGCCAATAAATACCAGCCCATCGCCCGGCAGATGGCCGCTGCAGGTGTTCCCATCGCGGCGGAACTGATCTGGGGCCTGCCCGGCGACAACCTGGCGGAATTCGAGAGCAACCTCGACACCCTGCTGGCCACCTTCCCCAACATCAACATCTTTGGCTATACCCTGCTACCGGGAACCGAGTTCTATGAAAAGCGCGAGCACTACCGGATCAAGGTCATTCCCGTCGCCGGTTACGGCAAGGCCAAGGGAGAATATGTCGTCGGTTGCCACACTTTCAGCACCGATGAGGGCAAAGAGGGCTACTTTCTGATCACTGCCCATATGATCCTGATCCACGGCTATATCATGCCCCTCACCACACGGTTTCTCGCCATGCAGGACGACATTCCTGCGACGCCGCTGTTGCGCGCCACCCTGCGAGCCCTGCTCGAGGAATACCGCGGTGAGTTTCAAAAGCTCGACCTCGATGATCGAATGGCCATCTACGAGGACCGCGCCCAGCTCTATCTTCACTTTATGCACGACCTGGACCGCAGTTTTCGATGTATTGAACGATCATTACGTGAGTGGCTCGAGCAACATCATGCGGGCAAAGCGGTATTCGCACAGGCGATAAATATATTGCACCTGGACCGGGCCTGTTGCCCCCGCCGGGGCGAGGGCCATGTGCTAACCGAGGAATTCAGTTTCAATGCCGACAGTGCTGCCCGCAAGCTGCTGTCAATGGAACTGCCCACCACTGACGATTTCATGGCCCGAAAGCAAGTTCTGCACATCGAACAACCCGGTGGTGTCGGCGAGGTACTGAAAGACCCCGATGGCGGCAGCTGGATCAAGGGCAATATTCTCAAGCCGGTCAAGGCCGACGCCATCGCCAGCACGCTTCTCAACCAGTGACATCCCGTATCGAATCATGCGTACAGGGCCCGGACAATGAATGATTCGGTATTGACCATCCCGCTACCCCAACTGGCGATCGCTTTTATCCCCGCCGCCCTGGTCATCGTTATCCTGTTCAAGTGGTCGCTGCAAGCCAATACGGCGATATACGCCCTGGCGCGGATGTTAGGGCAGCTATTGCTGATCGGCTACCTGCTCAGCTATATTTTCGACACCGAAAGTGCATGGATCGTACTCGCGGTGCTTATGGTCATGGTCGCCGCCGCCAGCTGGATTGCCCTGCGCACCGTCAGCCTGGATCGCAAGCGTCTCTACTTCTTCTCCCTGTTGTCCATCGCCGTTGGCGGCGGTGTGACGCTCCTTACTGTCAGCCAGGCGGTGCTGGCAATCGAGCCCTTTTATCTGCCACGCTACCTGGTCCCGCTGGCCGGCATGGTATTCGCCAATGCGATGAACGCGGTCAGCCTGGCCGCCGATCGACTACAGGCGGAACTGGCCCGCGACACACCCTGGCTGGAGGCACGAAACACGGCACTGAACGCGGCTATGATTCCCAATATCAACACCCTGTTTGCTGTCGGCCTGGTGTCACTGCCAGGCATGATGACCGGGCAAATCCTCTCGGGAATCTCGCCCTTGATCGCCGTGCGCTACCAGATTATGGTGATGTGCATGATATTCGCCGCCGCCGGCCTATCCACTGCGCTGTTCCTGGTGTTAGTCAGGAACCACCGTTGGGTCGCGGTCGGCAAGCAAACGACTTGAGGGCGGGCCGCAACCCTCACAAGCGGGAGCGCAGATGACCATTCGCAAGGGTATCTACCAACACTTCAAGGGTATGCGCTACCAGGTGCTGGAACTTGCGAGGCACAGCGAAACAGCTGAAGAATACGTGGTGTACCGCGCACTCTACGGCGACCGCGGCGTCTGGATAAGACCCCTCGCCATGTTTACCGGGACCGTCGAGCGCGACGGTGTGCGAATAAAACGCTTTACCCTGATCCAGGCGGATGCGGATGCACAGGCCGATGAAGATTGAAATTCGCAAGGCGGCGACATGAGCACAGCGCCACTCCAGATCCTCGCAGGCAGCAACGCCCGCGCCAGAATCGAGACCGAGGGATTTCACCCCGGGCTGTTCCATACCCTGCTCGGTGCATCCGGCGGGCCCAAGTGGTTCGTACTATCGCGATTGGACCGGGTGCTGGCAACGGAATTCTTTGCCGGGCCTCGTTCACCTATCGCCTGCCTCGGATCATCCATAGGCAGTTGGCGGCACGCGTGCTACGCACAGACCGATCCCGCAGCAGCGCTGGCCCGGCTCGAGCATTGCTATATCCACCAGCAATACAGCGACAAGCCGGATCGCCATGAGATCAGTCGAGTTGCCCGCGGCTGCGTCGAGCACATACTCGGTGAGCACGGTGCGCAGCAAATTATCGACAACCCGAACTGGCACACTCACATACTGTCGGTACGCAGCCGCTGGCCCGTCGCTCACGACGCCACGGTGCCACTTGCCCTCGGCCTGGGGGCGTGCGCCCTCGGCAATGCCGTTTCCCGCCGCCTACTGGACGGTTTTTTCCAGCGCGCACTGTTTTACAGCGGCGATCGGTCTGCCGTCGATTTTCCCGACACGGCGGCCGAACTAACCCGGCTCAGCACAGCTAATATGCACCAGGCAATCCTCTCCAGCGGCAGTATTCCATTGATTATGGAGGGCGTGCGGGACATACCCGGAGCCCCGCCCGGAGCCTATCGCGACGGCGGCATCACCGACTATCACTTTGACTTGCGCTTTCAGCGGCCGCAGGGGCTCATACTCTATCCACATTTTTATCGCCATATCACCCCGGGCTGGTATGACAAACCCCTGCGCTGGCGACGCATCACCGGCGCGGCGCTCAGCGACGTCGTCATCCTCTCACCGACGGATGAATTTGTGGCGTCCCTGCCCTACGGAAAAATCCCTGACCGCAATGATTTCCAACAGCTGACCGAACAGCAGCGAATCACCTGCTGGACCCGCGTCTGTGAGTTGAGCGAGCGCATCGCGGAGACCTTTGCCGAGGCCTGGCAAAAGGGCTCACTGGCGCAATTAGTCCAGCCTCTGCCATAATTAGTGTCCATCCAGAAACAAACGTTCCGAAACGTCGGACCGCTGGAGAGGGCACTTATCCCTGCGCAGGCTGGGACCCACACTCTGGCAATATAAAGAGACAAAGCCCCACAGGGACCACGGTATGAATTGGACAGTAAAAAACCGGCAGGGTACAGCTGCATTATGGTGGCACGGGGCGGCGCTGGCGATTGCCTTCTTCGCCGCTCAAACAGCCCAGGCCGACACCTCGCTCTGGAAAATCAGCAAGGGCGACAACATCCTCTACCTCGGTGGCACCATTCACGTCCTGCGCCAATCCGACTACCCCTTGCCGGCAGCCTATATGCAGGCTTTTAAACGCGCCGAACTCATCGGCTTTGAAACCGACCTGCAAAGCCTGAATACGCAGACCTTTCAACAGGCCCTGCTCGACCAGGCGCGCTACCCCACCGGCGAGAGCCTGGCCGACCATTTGAATACAGAGGCCATGCAAGCCCTGCAGGCTTACTGTGACGAGGCAGGCCTGCCCCTGGAAGCCCTGCTGCCGTTCCGGCCCTCCTTCGCCATGCTGACCATGCTCAGCCTCGAATTGGCGCGCCTCGAAGCGGCCACCAGCGGCGTCGATAACTTCTTCCTGCAGCAAGCGCTGGCGGCCGACAAGCCGATGCTGGGGCTGGAAACCATGGAGGAGCAACTCAGCTATCTGATCAATATGGGCCAGGGGGTGGAGAGTGAATTCATCCTGCACAGTCTGGAGGATCTGGGGCAACTGGGACCCCTGCTCCAGCAAATGATCGAAAGCTGGCGCGAGGGCGATACCGAGGCGTTAAACCGGCTATTTGTCGAACCCCTTGCGCAGCAATACCCCGGTATCTACCAGTCGCTATTGGTTCAGCGCAACGGAAATTGGCTACCCAAAATTGAGCAATTACTGGATACTGAGGTCACCGAGTTAGTCCTGGTCGGCGTCGCCCATCTGGTCGGTGATGACGGGTTGATACAACAGCTGCAGGCCCGTGGCTACGAGGTCGAGCAATACTAGATTTATCCCATAAAGTGGGGATATGAGCATGACCGATGTACTCGTGGAACGTGAAATGGCCTATCCAGCGGAAAAAGTGCAGGCGACCGACTGCAAACAAGGCTTTAAATCCTCCTGGGGAGCCGTTAATATGATTCGGCGTGAACTAATAATACCAATCAGGAGTTCAATGTGAGTCGATACGCCCGCCCGGAAGAAGAGGCAGAAATTGACCTGACCCCCATGCTCGACGTGGTGTTTATCATGTTGATCTTCTTTATTGTCACCGCCTCCTTCCTCAAGGAGTCCGGCATTGAAATCACCCGCCCGGACTCGACCAACGAAACCCCGCCGGAAGACAGCGAGGTCAAGAATATTGTCTTCCAGGTAACCGCCAACGATGAGATATGGACCGAGGGCAGAAGAGTCGACATCCGGGCGGTTCGCGCGGTCATCGACCGCCTCTACGCGGAAAATCCGGAGGCAGCGGTCGTCATAAGCGCCAACATAACATCTACCGCCAGGGTTTATACCAGCATCGCCAATGATGCCAGGGCCTCGGGCAACTATAGCGTCACCCTCGTTACCACTGAAGACTAATCTCCAGCACAGCACCCGGTTCCGATTCTCGTAAAACAAGCTGCACAATCTTTTGCCAAACAAGTGCCGTCAGGCGGCATGTTCACTGGCCCAGGCAGCCTGGCTAAGTACAATTACCTAGCCCGCTTCGGCCTATCCCCATGTCGGTTTTCATCACCAGCTACTAAAGTATAGGTATCAGTTGGAGGATGAAGAAATGATCAAGAATATCAGTCACGCACGCTACGAAGCCCGGGTCATGAAACTCATGCAGGAGCGTCAGGGCGAAAAGTACAACCTGATGCAGGCTTTTAACAAGCAAAGCAATTCCTTTGCTGCCCTGCGCGAGCAGGTCGTTACTCAGTACTTCAAGCAAAAGCAGTTGGGTGTGGTATTTTGTGTAGACGCCCTGGTACTGTTGGTTGATCGAGTTCTCGAAACCATGGAACAGGACATCAACACCACCGTAGCAGCCTGATCAGGCTGCTTGAGTTTTCCCCGCAGGGCCGGGCTTTTCTACACCTTGTAACTCCACGGTAAAAATCTTCCTCCAGGATTGGCCCATGCCAATCCTGGTTAGGTTTTACAAGGCCTGTTCAATGATCCACCAGCACAAGGCAGCTCTCGCTCACAATTGCACTAGTGCCTCGAAACTAGCCCGCTGATCTCCACCAACACCCCACCAACACCCCACCAATACACGCCACCCGGCTGCGCCTTTCGGTGCGACCCTTTGTCACATCCCACCCGGCGTTTAATTCGATAGCATACCCGCGCTTTGTCACACAGCCATCTACCCGGAAGAAGGAACACCCATGTCCCAACGGCCGCCGTTGACCCCTATCCTGGCACTCAGCCTCCTCTGTGTTCCCGCACTCGCCGACCATATCGAAGAAGAGGTGCTGGTTTTCGGCGAACAAAACCGCCTTGAAATGGAAGTCAGCAGCCTTGATGCCGCCGTACCGGATTCCGCCGCCATGTTGCGCAAACTACCTGGCGCCGATATCAACGCTAACGGGCCTATCAGCGGCATTCATCAATACCGGGGAATGTTTGGCCCCCGCGTCAATGTCACTATCGACGGTATGCATATAGCATCGGGGGGACCCAACCTGATGGACGCTCCCCTATCCTACGCCCCCGCGGCAATGCTGGAATCACTGACCATCTATCGGGGTGTCGCACCAGTGAGTGTGGCCCAGGAAACCATCGGCGGAGCCATCATAGCCGACACCGCAAAGGGAGAATTCGGATCCAGCAGCGACTTCGGCGTCAATGGCACTATCACCGCCGGCGGACAAAGCGTCAACAACGGCTGGCAGGGTAACGCCCTGGTCGCCATCGCCAATGAAAACCATAAGGTGTACTTCAACGGACTCGCAGAGGCGGGGGATGACGCGAAATTCCCCGATGGTAAAATCCGCCCTACGGAATACCAGCGCAAACGACTGGACGGGGGCTATGGCTGGCAGAGCGGCGGCCACACGCTGGATATCTCGGCGGCACGCAATGAAACCGGCAACGCGGGCAACCCCGCACTACCCATGGATATCGACTATATCGACTCCAATCTGTATCAGGGTAACTACCGCTATAACAGCGGGCACTGGGCCATTGAGGCAAAACTTCACGGCAACGAAGTGAAGCACCTTATGACCAACCATCACCTGCGCCCACCACCACCGAATCCTATGGCCTATCGCGACAGCTACACCACAAGCGACGCCCTGGGCTACAAATTGATGGCTGAATTCTACACCGCTAAAACGGTGTGGCGAGTGGGAACCGATGGCCAGTCAGCGGTGCATAACGCCGATATCTCCAACCCCAACAATGCCGGTTTTTTTGTCGTCAACTTCAATGACAGTGAACGCCAGATACTGGGACTGTTCGGCGAAACCGACGTCCAACTCTCCAACACCTGGGAATTGAACGCAGGCGTCCGCTATAACCAGGTCAGCATGGATTCTGCCGATGTCGGCTCCTCGATGGGAATGATGATGCCCGCGGTCGGCGCATTGGCGAAGCGCTTTAACGCCGCCGACAGGCAGACCACCGACAACAATGTCGACTGGCTGCTACGAGCCAACTGGTCTCCCCATTCACAGTGGACCTATACCGCCGCCATCGCGCGAAAAACCCGCTCCGCGGCCTATCAGGAAAAGTTCTTGTGGTTGCCCCTGCAAGCATCCGGCGGCCTCGCCGACGGTAAAAACTATATTGGCGATATCGACCTGAAGCCGGAGGTCGCCCATGAAGTGGAACTCGGTTTTGATTGGGAGTCGGATAGCGTACTGGTATCACCACGGATTTTTTACCGCGACATCGATGACTATATCCAGGGTATTCCCAGCACCGACCCGGTCGCCAATATGGTCAGCCAGATGATGGGCAATCCGAACCCGTTACAGTTCGCCAATGTCGAAGCGCGCATCTACGGTTTTGATATGGAATGGGGTGCGGCCCTTGCCGAACAATGGTCGCTCTACGGCATCGTCAACTATATTCGCGGTGAGCGTGATGATATCGACGACGACCTGTATCGCATCGCTCCACCCAATACCACGCTCGGCCTTCGCTACGAGGCATCCCGCTGGCAGGCAAGCCTGGAAACCGTCGCCTATGCGCGTCAAAGCCATGTTTCCGAAACCAATGACGAAACGGAAACCGGCGGCCACGCGATCGTCAACTTCGCCAGCCAGGTCACACTGGTTGACGAACTGACCCTGGCAATCGGCATCGACAACTTGCTGGACAGGAAGTACCAGGATCACTTAAGCGGCATCAACCGGGCACGGAACGAAGACATCGCGGTGGGCGAGAAACTGCCGGGCTGGGGCCGTAATATCTATGCGCGGCTGCGCTGGGCGTTTTAATATCCAGGCACAACCATAGTGCTCGCTAGCCGGCAAATGCCGCAATGCCGGTTTGCGCCCGACCCAGGATCAACGCGTGTACGTCGTGCGTGCCCTCATAGGTATTGACGGTCTCCAGGTTGATCATGTGCCGCATCACCGGGTAGGCGTCGGATATCCCGTTGCCGCCATGCATGTCCCGGGCCATGCGCGCAATGTCCAGCGCCTTACCGCAGGAATTGCGCTTTAACAGGGAGATCAACTCCGGCGCCAGTTTACCCTCACCCATGAGGCGTCCGGCCTGCATGCAACCCTGCAAACCCAGGCCGATCTCCGTTTGCATATCCGCCAGCTTCTTTTGCACCAGTTGATTCGCCGCCAGCGGCCGCTGGAATTGTTGCCGCTCCATCACGTATTGCCGGGCCGCATGCCAACAGGCCTCCGCCGCGCCAAGTGCACCCCAGGCGATGCCGTAGCGCGCACTGTTGAGACATCCCATCGGCCCCTTCAGGCCCTCGACCCCGGGCAGCAGGTTCTCATGGGGCACAAAGACTTCCTCCATGACGATCTCACCGGTAACCGATGCACGCAGGGATAACTTACCCTCGATGACCGGGGTGGCCAGGCCATCCAGGCCCCGCTCGAGAATAAAGCCACGCACGCGATCGTCGTCACACCTGGCCCACACCACCATGATGTCGGCAATAGGCGCGTTGGTAATCCACATCTTGGCACCGCTGAGACAATAGCCACCCTCGACTGTCCTGGCCCGGGTTCGCATACCGCCGGGGTCGGAACCGGAATCCGCCTCCGTCAGGCCGAAAGAACCAATTTTTTCCCCGGTCGCCAGTACCGGCAGGTATCGTTCGCGCTGCGCCTCACTGCCGTAGGCATAGATGGGATACATGACAAGACTGGATTGCACGCTCATCATCGAGCGATAACCCGAATCCACCCGCTCGATTTCCCGCGCGACCAGGCCATAGCTGACATAGCTCACACCGGGACAGCCATAGCCCTCGATAGTGGGACCCAACAGACCGAGGG
>JAUXCW010000162.1 GCA_030618705.1 Gammaproteobacteria bacterium
ACCCGCGATGAGAGAGGCCGCTGTATCGCCATCGTCGACTGCGGGCAGCGCGGCGGCCAGGGCGACGATTGCCTCGCCATGAGCGAACAGCGGGCGTGGTCGTCACCGATCTTTATCAACTTCGAGGACGATGACTGAATCCTGATCAGGTCTGCTGCCACGGCCGAAAATCCTGTAAGGGAGTGGCTTCGAGCAAGTGCACATCTCGTGCCGGCTCACCCCGGTGACTGGCCACCGCCATCCGATAGTTTTCCTGGGGCCGGTAAAGACAAAACTGCCATGCGGCGGGATCATCCTCCAGTTTCGGGGCAAAGCCGATGTCGATTGTATCGTTACCACCGAACAGAAAACTGAAGTTCCCCAGGCCCAGTGAAATACCCTCCCCCCTGGCCTTGATATAAGCTTCCTTCAGGGTCCAGTAGTCAAAAAAGCGGTCCCGCTGCCGCGCCTCCGGCAAGGCAAACAGGTCCTCGACTTCGCGCGATGAAAAATAGTGCCGGGCGATGGCCAGCACATCGTTACGGCGCTCGATAGTTTCGATATCGACACCGACATCGTGTTCGAGGGACACCGCGAATACCACCAGGTCGCGGCTGTGACTGAGATTGAAGCGCAGGGGTATTGGTGGATCGATCAGTTCCGGCTTGCCGTGCTCGCCCCGGGTAAAACACCAGGCCCCGGGGTCACGACCCGCGTAGCGCGACAAGGTGGTTCGCACCAGTGCCCGCGCCACCAGGTCACGGTGCTGATCCCGGGCAAAACGGTAGCGCGCTTGCCGCTCGCGCTCGGCCTGGCTCATCAGGCCCCGATAGCGGTCCAGCAGTGCCGGGTCACTGATCGAGGAGCAGCGGGCAAGCCAGAGATGAATCTCGCCCGCCGCCAGCCCCGCCGTATTTACCGATGTCTGTGCGCCCAGTTTACAGGTACCCGGCGTATTTCAGCGCGTACTTGGCAATCTTCTTATTGCTCGACAATGACACATTGTCCAGGGTGACCCGATATTCGCTCTTGCCGGATTCACCGAGGGTGCGAATCAGGTGATTGACACCATCGACCTGCGCTTTATTGTCGAGATTACGCTGGTAATTCTTTAGCAGGCTGGCGTTGACCGCGGCAATCATCTCATCATCGTCAATAAAGTACTTGCGCACGATTTTCGCCCCGGCACGGAATAGCTCCGGCACATCGGAGTCCAGCATATTCAGCGCCCGCGCCTGACCGAGGCGCCCCGGCGCGGCCTGGTCGAGATTGGCGGAAATGATCGGGTTCCACTTCTCGTAGTCGGGTAGTCGCTGCAGGCCGGTGGTGACATGTTTTTTCAGTTTCTTGGAGGGTGTTTCCGCCAGGACTTTATCCAGCGGCGCCTTGTATTTGCTGTTGCCGGATAGTGCCAGGCCCTTGGCCAGGTAGGACAACTGCTCGACCTGGGTCTTGTCCTTATCGGTAATCTGGTAGCCGGCCAGCAACTGGGCTTCGATCGGGTCGTACACCCGCGGGTCCGAGATGCCCGCCCAGGTCAAGTCGTGCAGCGCCTGTTTCTTGGCCCCGAATCCGGCGCCGGAGAACACCTTGGCATAGCGTTCGACCTCGGCGTCGAGATCCTTTTGATCGGCCCATGACACAGCGACCAGACAGCAGGACAACAGCCAGGCCATCCCCAGTTGCGCTCCCAGTTGCGTTTTAGTCATCACCTGTCTTTTCATAGAAACCTCCCTATTAGCTTGTCTGTTTGAACAGTGGCAAAATACCATGGCAGGCCGCCAGCGGCACCTGTTTTATTGTGCTGAGTCAAACCTGCGGCAAATGCCCTGCGCCACGGCTCGCCTATTCACGGTTTGATCTTGTCTTTGGCCACCACACGGGGGAGAATTGCCGCCTTTCGGGCCTCGGCCCAGTATCAGGAGGTCAGGATTCAATGCCGCAACAGTTTGATGTACTCATAGTCGGCGCGGGCCCCGCGGGATGCACCGCCGGCGTCCTGCTCGCCAAGGCCGGACTCAGTGTCTGCCTGGTCGAAAAAGACGTTTTCCCCCGCTTCAAAATCGGCGAATCGTTATTGCCCGCGGGCAACAGCGTGCTGCGCCGCATCGGCGTGTGGGACAAAATGGACGAGGCGGGCTTTATTCGCAAATATGGCGGTGAGTTCGTCAGCAGCGACGGCAGCAGCCGACTCAACAATATATTCTCCGACGGCCTGATCGAGGGCATGGACTACACCTACCAGGTAGAGCGTAGCCGTTTCGATCAACTGATGCTGGATAACGCCCGGGACCATGGCTGCACCATCAAACAACCCTGCAAGGTCGTCGATAGCACGCTTGCGGACGGCTACTGGCAAGCCAGCCTGGTCTCATCAGGCGAGGCGGATCGGGTGACTTCAGAAGTGCGAGCGCGTTGGCTGTTGGATGGTAGCGGTCGCACAGCATTTTACGGCAAGCGTGAACAGCTGGCTAAAGACACTCTCCCCTATCCCAAACGTTTAGCGGTTTACAGCCACTTCGAGGGTGTCAAGCGCCTCCCCAGCAAGGAACGCGGGGGCAATATCATTATCACACGGCTAAAAGACGGATGGTTCTGGAGTATCCCCCTGGATAAGGATAAAACCTCCGTCGGCGTGGTGTCCCGCAAGCGTCAATCCGAATGGAAAAATCGTGAATTCAGCCTCGAGAATTTCTTTTTCAGTCAGGTCGAGCGCTCCTCTTACCTGGGTGAGCTATTGGCCGATGCGACCCCTGTCGATGCATTTCGCGCCACCGGCGACTACAGCTACAGCTTTACCGACTATGCCTTTCCCCAGGCCGTACTCCTGGGTGATGCCGCCGGCTTTATCGATCCGGTCTTCTCCTCGGGGGTTTACCTTGCCATGCGCTCTGCGGAAATGGCCTCTGACGCAATCATTCTCGCTCATCAACAACAGCGGCGACTCAGCGCTCGAGAGTGCGCCAACTACACCCGAGCACTCAAGAAAAACGTTCGGGTTATGCGCGACCTGATCGAAATCTACTATGACAACGGAAAGTTTCCGGTGTTTATGGCACCTACCAGCAAGAACAAGTTGTTTCGTGCAGTCAATTCCATCGTCGCCGGCAATACCAGCCCTGGCTTCGCGGTCTGGTGGCGTTTCAAGCTGTTCCTGTTGATCTGCAAGATCAACAAGCACTACCGGCTGGCGCCGGACCAGACCCTGGCTTAAGCCGGGGTCTGGTCGAATAAATTCGACCATCAGTGTTTTATTACAAGCGGTCGCGCCGGCTCAGTCGACCCGCACCAGCACGATCCGCCCCCGCAGCAGCATCTGCTGTTGCGCCCGCGCCTCGATCCGGTAAATCGCCCCGCCGGCGTTGTTCACCGCGCAGCGCGCCTCTATCTGTAGCGTCTCGACGTCCGGGGCGACATATCGCCGCGGTAACTCCAGTTGCTTGATCGCACCGAGATACGCCAGCCCGGCGACTCCCAGGCCCTGCTCAAGCAGAACACTGTGCAAGGCCGCGGCCTGGGCGCAAAACTCCACCAGGCAGGCACAGTGTAAACGCCCCCCCTCCAGTAACGGGTTGTCCGGGCGACGATGGGCGCGGCTGGCACAGTGCACCTTATCACTGTCCCAGGCCAGTAATTCATCCAGCATACACATACCGTCGCCGTGGGGGATCGAGCCGGCGATGGCGGCCCGGTCCATCAACATGGCGTAACGTCCAGGCGCAGGGATTGTCCCCCGGCGGTATCCAGATACAGCGAACCGCTGCTGTTGCGGGATAATATTTGCAACAGGGGAATACAGCGTGCAGCCGGATTGCCGAGGCGCAGTGACTCCAGGTTCGGGTCGCTTACCGGCGACTGGTCTCGCGGCCCTTCTTCCAGCGCCATGGATATCGCTGCCAATGAACTCGCACTGCGCTCCGGCGTCAGCCACAGCGCGGCACTAAAGGGCACGTTCACCGGTCGCGCCCCCCCCATGGGCCAACAGATGTCATTGTCGAATAAGGCGAGCAAGGTAGGCCAGCCCTCGAGCGTAGCCAGTGTTATGGCCTCGACAAACCCGGCAGCGACGGTAAAGTCATAGGCCGACAGGCTTACCGATGGGGCCTGGCTCTGGGTCGCGATACTCCAGTAACCCGCTGCGGCGTTGTGTACGGAATTGTGAAACTGGGTGGGAGACAGCATGGGGTCGGGCTCGAGCAAGGCGCGACAAATCTGGTCGTTGATAGTGTAGTCCCCGCCAGAGGCGGCAAACACCGAGGCCAGGGCGGACACCTCCGATCGGCGCTCACCAATGGCGTCCTCGCAGGCGCCGAAGGCCAGTCGCACCAGGCCGGTGGCCCGGCGGCGCTCATTGGCCGGCAACAGCGTCGGCTTGTATTTGGGTAGCGGCTCGCTTTCCGCCGGGCTATAGGCTCGCTCGCCGGCAAGAACCTCACGACTATTGGCCCAGCCCACCAGGCCCGGGGCAAACAGACCGACCGCCTCGACGTAGACAACACTCATGGCAAGCGCCCCAGGACAAGACTGCAATTGCTGCCGCCGAAACCAAAGGAGTTGCTGAGCACCCGCGCCACCGGCCGGGACAATGGCCGCAGCAGAATATTGGCATTCAGGGCCGGGTCGACCCGCCGGGTGTTGAGAGTCTGGGGAATATGGCCGTGTTCGATGCACAATAATCCCAGCGCGGCCTCGAGGATGCCGGCGGCGCCGAGGGTATGCCCGGTCCAGCCCTTGGTGGAACTGGCGGGTATCGCCATGGCTTGCAAACGCGCGACCGCGTTGGCCTCGGCGAGATCATTGGCAACGGTACCGGTACCATGGAGGTTGATATAGTCGATATCCGCCACCGTCAAACCGGCTTTTTCCAGTGCCGCGGCCATCGCCAGGCGGGCGCCCTCCCCCTCCGGATGAGGCGAGGACATATGGTATGCATCGCTGCTCTCGCCGTAGCCCAGCAGGGCGTACTCCGCCGACCCCGCGTCACCCTCGAGCAATGCGAAACCGGCCGCCTCGCCGATGGATATCCCGGCACGATCGACGTCACAGGGACAACAGGGGTCGGGGGAAACCAATTGCAGGGAATTGAAACCATACAGGGTGGTCAGGCACAGGCTATCGACGCCACCGACCACCGCCGCCTCGCACAGGCCGCTGGCAATGGCCCGCCTGGCCGATGCAAACACCTTGGCGCTGGAGGAGCAAGCCGTGGAGATGGCGCTGCTGATACCCGATAAGCCCAGCGCGCTGCGGGTGAAGTCAGCGATGGAGTGGCTGTTATGGGTCGTCTCGTAGCGATACCAGTCGGGCAGTGCTCCGCTGTCGCTATCCAATTCCCGATAGGCCAGCTCGGTCTGGTGAATGCCCGCGGTACTGGTGCCCATAAAAACGGCTACCCGGTGAGCGCCATAGCGCGCCACCGCGGACTCCACCGCCGCGATAAAGCCGTCCTGCTGCAAACCCAGCCAGGCCAGGCGGTTGTTGCGGCAGTCAAAGGCCGCCAGCGACGACGGCAGCTCTACGCTATCGACGCCCGCCACCTCGCCCACCCAGGCCTGCAGGTTCTCGATATCGAAGAAATGACAGGGCTGCAGCCCGCTCCGGCCCGACTCAAGCCCCCGCCAATTGTCGGTAAGGCCGGCGCCCAGCGCGGTCGTTATGGTATAGCTAGTGATTGCTAACGGATTCATCTGCCCAAAAATCGTAAAAGTTAAACCAGTTGAATGGCGCCTGTCTTGCATAGTGCTCCAGTCGCCCTGCATAGTGCTCGACACTTTGCGCGATCAGCTCCCGCCGCTGCGCGCGGCTCGCCGACAAGCCCTCCGTCACCAGCTCGAAATGCAGCCGGTAGCGATTGCCGCCCTGGTACAAACCAAAGCACAGTATCACCGGCACCCCCAACACCAGGGCCAGCGACCACGGACCGGCGGGGAACGCGGCATCGTCACCCAGAAATGCGCTGCGCACAACAGCCTCACCCTGACCGGCGCGATCCGCCATAATACCCACAAGCTCGCCACGTTTTAAGCAGGCGTCCAGGGTCAGCACCAGTTCCGGGGCCGGCCGGCCCGCATCGATGATAGCCGCCGCCAGTTCCGGGTCCAGGCGGTCCATGACATCCCCAACCAGCGGATTCTGGCGCCGGTCCAGCAAGATGCGCAAAGGCAGGGATCGCCCCTTTGCAGCGAGAACGCGCAGGGCCTCGAAACTACCGAGGTGGGATACCAGCAGCAGGCAGCCCCGCCCCCCCGCCATCGCCTGGCGCACAAGCTGCTCACCCTCGACAGTGATGGCGTACTTGTCGACCTGCCCGGACAGTAAAAACAGGCGGTCTGCCGCCACCCGGGCGAAGGTATAGAGGTGGCGAAACACATCGCGCCGTCGCGGCGGCCGGCCCAGCGCCCGCTCCAGGTAATCGCGGGAGGCGGTACGGGCATCGGCACCGGTTACATAGAAGTAGGCCACCACCGGATAGAGCAGGCAATAGACCGGCCACCGCCCCAGGTAACGACCGACCCCCACCAGTATGCCGATCCAGAAACGATTGCTGCGCTCGCGTTGTTGCTTCCAGTCGGATTTCACGGGCTGTCGTCATCCCATTCCAGCACACCCTGGCAGACCAGCGTTTGCAGGCGCTGCAGCCGCACTTTGACCAGCCGCGAACTCGATCCCGGGTCGATATGCAGTTGGCATCGGTCGCCGGGAGCCAGTGTTTGGTGAAACTTCATCGATTTCACCGCCACCACTCGCCGGCCGGTGAACTGGGCTTCGAGCCCCTGGCATATCCATTGCAACAGCAGTGCGCCGGGCAGGATGGGCTGGCCCGGAAAATGATCGGCAAAGCAGGGGTGTTCGTCGGGCACGCCCAGTTCGCGTACCGCCGGGGGATCAGGGTTCATCACGACGCTCCAGGGCCTCCTGTAACAAATGCACCGGCGCCTTGCCGGTTTCATTGCGGGGGATGGCGGAAACCTTCCTCAGCGGCCTCGGCAACAGCACCGGATCGAGACACCGGGCCAGTTCGCGCATCAATTCGCGCTCGGAACGGCTGGAAACCACCAGAGCCGCGGGCCGCTCAATCCCATCCCCGGCAGGCAGAAATACCATAGCATCGCACACCCCATCGATTGCCTGCAATTTTCGCGTCAGCTCGGCCAGGGAGGCGCGCTTGCCACCGACGTTGATCATATCAGCGGCGCGGCCGAGGAAGCGAAAGCGATTCGGCCCCAGCAGCTCCACCCGGTCCTGCAGGGGCGTGGCGGCGGACAACTGCGGGCCGCTCACCCGTACCTGGTCTTCAACCCTGGCGATACTCATGCCGTCGAGCAGGGACCAACTTTCTTCCTGCACGCTGCGCCGGGTTGCGATACTCCCCGCCTCGGTGCAACCGAAGATTTCCTCGAGCTTGCCGCCGAAGAGCGACTCCGCGGCACGTGCCGTGTCCGCGTCCAGGGGCGCCGTGGCCGATACCAGTCGAGCAACCCCGGGCATGGCCACGTTACTGGCCAATAGATGACGCAGGTGAACCGGGGTCGTCACCAACATGCGCGGCGCTGACCCGCCGGACAGGG
>JAUXCW010000296.1 GCA_030618705.1 Gammaproteobacteria bacterium
ACAACGCCTTTTACAGCGTTACTCTGAAAAATATGGCTACACCCTGGACCAACCGTGATTTCACCGTCTTTGAACCCCTCAATGACTACACGGCGACCTTTATCGGCCTGGTGCGGGACGACGCTGATTTACGCGAGGCCCTGTACGCTGATGTGATTTATATCGGCGACCCGGCGCTTGGCGTGACACCCTATTCCAACAGCAACAATGCCCATTACGAGACCCTCGAGAATCAGGGTTACAATCTTCGAACGGCACTGGTCCGGCGCAACCAGTCCGCGGTGACGGGGCTTCCCGCAGCCGCCACGGCGGGTGTGATGACGACTCGCGCAGCGGCTAAAGCCTTTATGATCGACGGCACCAACCGCGCCAATTTTCGCTATACGCTGTTGAACCACCTGTGCAATGACATGGAGCAGCTAAAGGATGCGACCCGGCCGGCGGATCGTATTCGCCAGGATATATCCCGCAGTCCCGGTGGTGACAGCCGCATCTATCTCAACAACTGTATCGCTTGTCATAGCGGTATGGATCCGCTGGTACAGGCCTTTGCCTACTATGACTACGTTTACGATGCCGATAATGACGAGGAGGGGGAGAGCGGGCGACTGGATTACAACAGTCCCGGTGCTGTCGACGCGGATACCGGTAGCCGGGTCAAGGGCAAATACCATGTCAATGCCAATAACTTCAAACCGGGTTTCGTCACCCCGGATGATGCATGGATCAACTATTGGCGCCAGGGGCCCAATACGCACCTGGGGTGGGACGGTGGATTGAGCGGCAGCGGCAACGGTGCCAAGACCATGGGCCAGGAATTATCCCACTCCGGCGCTTTCGCCAGCTGCCAGGTTGAAAAGGTATTCAAAAATGTCTGCCTGAGGCCGCCGGCGAATGCGGCGGACCGGGGCCAGGTCGCGACTATGGTAAGCAATTTTGAAAACAGCAGCTATCGGCTCAAGCAGGTGTTTGCCGACGCCGCCGTCTACTGCATGGGAGATTAGGCCATGATTACCGCACCAGAAATGCGCTCCCTGCGAAGTTTGCTAATCATGCCGCTGCTGGCGATTCTCGCCGCTTGTAGCGGTGGCAGCGGTTCCGGCACCCAGGTTTTCGAGAATCTCAACAGTACATCCACTACGGCAAACTATACCGGCCCCGCGCCGAGCACAGCCGATGTACAGAGTTTCAAGCTGGAGGTATGGGACAATCTGGTCGCCGAAAATCGCTGTGGCGGTTGTCACGGCACCGGTGGCCAGGCGCCCAATTTTGTCCGCAACGACGATATCAACCTTGCCTACAATGCCGCGGTCGGCATCACCGATTTTGATATCCCGACAAACTCCCGCATCGTGCAAAAAGTGGGTGGCGGCCATAACTGCTGGCTCGAGAGTAATATTGCCTGTGCCGATATTGTCGGCGCTTACATCTCCGCGTGGGTCAGCCAGTCCACGGGTGGCGGTGCCAGTGTGGTGGTGTTGACGCCACCCCCGTTGAAGGATGTGGGCAGCAGCAAGACTTTCCCCCTTGCCTCGGCAAACTTCGTCAGTACGGTCTACCCGGTGTTGACGACATACTGCGCCGGTTGCCACAGCGAGGATTCACAAAACAGGCAGCAACCCTATTTTTCCAGCAGTGATGTCGATGCGGCCTATGCCGCAGCCCAGAGCAAGATCGACCTGGACAATCCGGCCAACTCCCGACTGGTACTTCGCCTGCGCAACGAATTCCACAATTGCTGGGATGATTGCGCTGCCAACGCCGATACCATGGAGGCGGCGATTACTGCCTTTTCCGGTGGTATAGCGCTGACCACGCCGGACCCCGCACTGGTTATCAGCAAGGCACTGAAGCTGGTAGACGGCGTTGTCGCCAGCAGCGGCGGTCGACACGAGGCCAATGTCATTGCCTCTTACCAGTTCAAGACCGGGAGCGGAAACACGGCCTTTGATACCAGTGGTGTAAACCCGGCCGTTGATCTCAATCTTATCGGTAACGTCGAATGGGTTGGTGGCTGGGGAATACGCATCTCCGACGGCAAGGCCCAGGGTAGTACCACCGCCAGCCGTAAACTGTACGACCAGATCACCAGTGCGGGTGAATACAGTGTCGAGGCCTGGGTGGCCCCCGGCAATGTTACCCAGGAAGGGCCGGCGGGAATCGTCAGCTATTCCGGTGGCACCACGGTGCGCAATTTCACCCTCGGCCAGACCCAGTACAACTATGACTACCTGAATCGAAGCACGGCCAGCGACGGCAACGGCGACCCCATGCTGTCTACCGCCGATGCGGACGAGCGACTGCAGGCGACCTTGCAGCATGTGGTGGTGACCTTTGACCCGGTCAACGGTCGGCGAATTTACGTCAATGGGGAGTATACCGGCGATGTGGATGAGGCCGGAGGCGGCACCCTGGTCGACTGGGACGATACCTTTGCCCTGGTGCTCGGCAACGAGGTCTCCAGCGACCGGTCGTGGCTGGGTGTCATCCGTATGGTTGCCATTCACAACCGTGCCCTGACCCCGGAGCAGGTGCTGCAGAATTTTGATGTCGGGGTGGGAGAGAAATACTTCCTGCTGTTTAGCGTTGCCCACCTGGTCGATATGCCCCAGTCCTATGTGGTATTCGAGGTCAGTCAGTTCGACAGCTACAGTTACCTGTTCAATGCGCCGTTCTTCATCAGCCTGGACGGCACGGCGCAGCCCGGCAATATTGCCATCAAGGGGCTACGGCTGGGCATCAACGGACGCGAACTGGACGTTGGCCAGGCCTACCGAAATATAGATACCGCGATTACCAATGCCAGCTATTCTGCCAGCGGCCAGCCACTCTCGGCGATGGGCACCGTGGTCGGCCTGGAGAAGGGCCCGGAGTCCGACGAATTTTTTATCACCTTTGAGCAACTCGGCAGCCACAGCAATGTGGTGATCGAGCCGGTGTCGCCGTTGCCGCCCCCGCCGGCGGATTTGCCGGAGCAGTCGGATATTGGCCTGCGCACCTTTGAGGAGATCAATGCGACCATGGCCCGTGTCACCACGGTGCCGATCACCCAGGTGGAGGTGCGAGCAACCTATGAGCGCGTGCGTCAACAATTACCGACGGTGGAAAATATCGAGGGCTTCCTGTCTTCGCACCAGATGGGAATCACCCAGTTGGCGATCGAATACTGTAATGCCCTGGTCGACGATACCGGCAGGCGGGCCGCCTATTTTCCTGGCTTCAATTTCGGCGCCACGGCTTCCAGCGCATTCGACACTAGCGGACGTGGCCAGGTGATCGACCCCTTATTACGCAGAATCATGGCCTCGGGGCTCGATACCCAGACCGTCCCCGCGGTAACGCCGGCACCGGTGCCACTTACCACGGAAGTTAGTGTCGAGCTCAATGGCCTTATCGATAAAATGACCGCCTGTGGCGCCAGTTGCCCGGCGGAGGTTACCCCAACCACGGTCAAGGCCGTATGTGCCGCCGCCCTGGGCAGTGCGGCAATGTTGATTCAATAGGGAATACACTACCATGGCCAGATCACGCAAAACACTGCATCCCGATGCGCCACTGCGGCTGAACAGTCACGCCAGACCCCGAACCCGCAGGGACTTCCTCGGCCAGGGCTTCAATGCCGGTATGGCAACGGTGATGGCGAGCCCGCTGCTGGGCTTGCTCGCGGGCAATGCCGCCGCCCGGGATTGTAATACCCAGACCGACCCCAGTTGCCTGTCCGGCGATATAGCCGCCCTGCGGAACGGCTGCGGTATCGCCAGCATGGGAGCGGGGAAGATTCCGTTTATTTGTATCGACCTGGCGGGTGGAGCCAATATATCGGGCTCGAATGTGCTGGTCGGCGGCCGTGACGGACAGATGGATTTCCTCAGTACCTCGGGCTATAGCAAACTCGGTCTGCCGGGTGATATGACCCCCGCCGTGGCCAACCCCGCCACCGGAACCAGTGATTTTATCAATACCGATCTCGGCCTGGCGTTTCACAGTGACAGCGCCTTTTTACGCGGTATCCTGGAGCGCTGTTCACCGGCGACACTCGCCGCCACCAACGGGGCGGTGATCCCGGCGCGCTCCGACAATGATACCGGCAACAACCCCCATAATCCGATGTACGGCATCAATCGCGTGGGCGCCGATGGCTCCCTGCTTTCGCTTATCGGCTCCAGCAGTAGCGACTCCGG
>JAUXCW010000159.1 GCA_030618705.1 Gammaproteobacteria bacterium
TTACTATCCGCGGCTTGTCAGGATTCCTCGCTGTCATCCACTCCGCCGCCGGCAAACCTGCCGCCGTCAACGACGGCGCCTCCCTATGCCGATACCGAGTGGCCGAGCGTTCACGCCGGCCCCAGGAATGACGACTACGTGGCGCTGCAGATTGCGGGCCGGTATCAGCATAAATGGTCGGCACTGAAGGGTGCGGCGGTACTGGCGGCGACGACCATCGGGCCCGAAGGCAATATTTACCTGACAACGGGGCAGGGCCCGGGCAACTCCACTCTCCACGCCTTCCGCCAGGACGGCACCACGCTGTGGGAGACGGCGCCATGGGCGACCACCGCTGATTTCGATAGCTGTGCAGTGTTGCAATCCGCAATCGTGGATGAGGCCGGCGATCTCTATATCAGTGACTGTAACCAGTTCTGGGCTTTTCACAGCGACGGCACGATAAAGTGGGTTGTCGACTTACCCATTCCGCCAGCGGGCACACCGTTCCAGGACGGGGCGGTCACCGCACCAGTCAATCCCTTCGTCACGCCGTTTTTTACCAAAGACGGTGCGGTGGGCGGGGTGACGGTATTTGGTGATGTCGTTATCGTTAATCGCGCAGACGGTACATCCGCCGCACCCGTCATCAATCTGCCCGGCGAACTGGCGCCCCCACTTGGCCGGGTGTTGCCATCGACCTTGTGGGCAGGTGGCTTTATGGATCCGGAAATTATCGAGTTGTCCTTTAACGTGTTACTGGCGGGAGTGGTAGAGTCGGCCAACACGCCGGCAGTCGCCCCCGGATTCGGCAGAATTTTCGCCACCGGTACCGATATTACCGTGGGGCTGGGGGCGCTTTACGGCATCGATTTCACCCCCGGCAACCCCGGTTCGATCGAAATTGCCACCACCTCGGTGATCGGTCCGGGCAGTGGTTCGAGCCCGGCGATCTCCCCTGACGACTCCGCGGTCTATGTCAGCGATGATGACGGAAAGATCTATTCCTTCGATGTTGGCACCGGTGAGCGCAACTGGGAGCTCGACATCGGGGCCGCTGCCGGTTCTGCATCGGTTGGGCCCGATGGAACCCTCTATGTTCCAGCCGGGAACCTGACGGCGGTAACTCCCGATGGCGTCTTGAAGTGGACCGCCGACCTGAGCGCTGTGGCAGAAGCGCGTCTACCCGCCGATCCCGACTTCACCCGGCGCTATGCCTTCCCCAACGGAATAGCAACCGTCACTGACAATGCGCTCCTGGTTCCTCACTTCGTCGGCTATGCGTACAATCTGGGTGGTATCGATCGGCCGATTATCATTGAACAACTCTATCTCGCCCTGGATCCGGCAACAGGGCAGCTTCTCGATGGCTCGCAGCCTTATTCGGGTGCCAACGGCAGCAACGAAGGATTTGCCGTGCCGCTACAAGACGGAACGGTGCTGGTGAATTCAGCCGAATTTTTTACCACGGGACTCGAGATCATCGCGCCATCGGTCAACCCGCTACTGCCACAGGGTTATCGGATACTCGAGGCCGTTGGCGGACTTGAAGCGCTGGCCCCGGCCCCCTAGGCCATAAGGAAAAGGGGACGCAACCCTTTTCCCTTACAGCGATTGGTAGTAGAGCAGGCCCATATAGCCGAAATAAACCAGCAGTAGCACGCCGGCTTCCATGCGGTTGAGCAGGCCGCCCTTGCGCAGGGAGAAATTGCTGGCGAAAATCCACAGCAGCACGCACAGTAAGGCCATCAACGGATAGTCGCGGGTGAGAACCATGGGGTCGAATGTGCCGGGCGCGATAATACCCGGCAGCGCCATGACGCCGAGCAAGTTGAATAGATTGGAGCCGACGACATTGCCCACGGCAATATCGTACTCGCCCTTGCGCGCCGCGGTGATCGATGCGGCCAACTCCGGCAGTGATGTGCCCAGGGCGACGACCGTCAGCCCTATGACCAGGTCGCTCACCCCCAGCGCGGTGGCGATTTCCGTCGCTGCCCAGACCAGCAGGCGGGAGGATGCGACCAGCACCAGCAAGCCTAACAGCAAGTTGCCCATGGCGACGGTGGTGCTCATGTCTACCGGAATCTCGGATTCGAATTCCCGGGCAAGGGTATCCTCGCGGTGTTGCCTCGCCTCGTGTATCGACCAGCCCACGGTCACGATCAGCCCCGCCAGCAGGATCAGGCCGTCGCCGCGGTTGAGTTCGCCGTCGAGTAACATCAGTACGCCGATAAACATAAACAGTAAAAGCAAGGGGATTTCGCGCTTGATGATGCGGGATTTCACGTGCAGCGGGTAGATCAGTGCGGTGAGGCCGAGAATCAGGCCGATATTTGCGATATTGGAGCCCAGCGCGTTGCCGATCGCGAGGCCTGGCTGACCGTCCATGGCCGCCATGGCGGAAACCAGCATTTCGGGTGCGGAGGTGCCGAAGCCGACCACGATGAGCCCGATCACGAGGGGCGAAACACCGAAAATACGCGCACTCGCCGAGGCGCCCAGCACAAATCGATCCGCGCTCCAGATCAATAAGAGAAAGCCGGCCAGCAGCCCGCCGATGGGTAGTAGCATAGATCTTTCCTCGCCGATTGGTCGGCGATTATAAGGGTGGGGCAGCGTTCAGGTGAAGTCGCCGGTAGAAATATCCTGCTTTCGTTGAATTTTTTGGTGTACATGTTCGGCAAAACCGAAGCCCGCTTCGCCATAGAGATTAAAGGCGATGCAACCCATGGCGTTGAGTTCCTTCAGCTGGTCCGGATGGCGGGCTATGGCTGCCAGTTGGCCGTTATAGCCGAGCTCCCGCAGCAATTCACACACCGCCTTGTTTTCCGAGTGCTTGGTCAGGCTGACCATAATCAGTTCTATTCGCTCCAGTTCGAGGTGCCGCCAGAAGTCGAGGTCGCTGGCATCCGCGTGCATGACCCGCAGGCCTTTTTCGCACAGCAATTTGAACTTGACGTCGTTTTCCTCGATGCCGGTGACGGTGTTGCCGTATTGCTCGGTCAGGTACTGGTAGGCGCCCTTGCCGATGCGGCCCATGCCGAGCATCAGGATGCGGGTGTTGCCCAGGTCGGGAAACTCTTCCTCGGGCAGGCGCTCCACTCGCTCCAGGCGGCCCCAGAAGCGGCTGAATTTCTGGTACAGCAAGTGTGCCCGGGCGTTGAAGGGCACCGAGACAAAGAAGGATATCGACAGCGCCAGCGCGATGGTCACCACCCACTCGCTGTCGATCAGCCCGGCGTCCGCTGCCAGGGCCGCCACGATCAGGCCGAACTCGCTATAGTTGAACAGGGCCAGTGAGGCCAGCAACGCGGTCCGCGCCCGCAATTGCAGGGCGGTCATCAGCAGGAAATACAGTAGCGGTTTGATAAACACGACCACACCGAGCAGGATGGCGATGAGCAGGCCGTGGATGTCCGGGTGGCCATTGAGGCCGATGGTGACAAAAAATCCCACCAGGAACAGGTCCTTGAGATCCAGCAGTGACTTGGCCAGCTCCGAGCTCTTGCCACTCCCGGCCAGTAGCATGCCGAGAAACAGTGCGCCGATATCGCCCTTGATATTGAATTGCTCGAACAGGGCGGCGCCGCCGAAAGCCAGGCCGATGCCGAATAGCAGCAGCAGCTCGCCGTGACCGCTCCAGTGCAGCAGTCGTTGCAGCAGGGGGCGAGCGAGTACCAGCGCCAGCACCACGAGCACCATGCTGAGGGAAAAATCGGGGATTTTACCGGTGTTCATGGCCAGGAAGACGACGGCCGCGACGTCCTGGATTATCAGAATGCCGATGGCGATGTGGGCGTGCAGGGCCGCCCCTTCACCGCGTTCTTCAAAGATTTTGACCGCAAAAACCGTGCTGGAAAACGACAGGGCGAAGGCGATAATCCAAACAGCCTCGGCTTCCATGTCCGGGGCTGATGAGGGGATCACGGCGAGCAAGGCGTACAGGATAGCGGCCATTATGGGGATGGTCAGTGCCATGTGTACGCCGGCGACACCCCAGACCTGGGGGGCGGCCAACTCGCGAATATTCAGTTTGAGGCCGATGGTAAACAACAACAGGGTGACCCCTGCATTGGCCACCTGGCTTAGCATCTCGCCGGTTTCGATGGGGAGGCCGTGCAGCGCGAAGCCCGCGACCAGGTAACCGAGCATCGGCGGATAGCCCATTTTGCGTACCGCGACGCCGCAACACAGGGCCAGCAGAATAACCAGTGGGTCGATCATTGTTTGAGCCTGAAGCGATCGCGCAGCCAGATCATGGCGATCCCCAGTACGATCAGTGCGATGACGCCGCCGATGACATAGCTCTTCCACTGCTGGCTGTCCTCGATCGCCGCGCCGGCGGTGTAACCCGGCAGGATATAGAGCGGCGCCCAGCACAGTGCGGAGGCGATGTTGAGTGAGAAAAACAACCAGCGGGGCATGAACAAACTGCCGGCAATCAACGGCATCACCGGCCGGATGGGGCCGAGAAATCGTGCGACCACCACGCTGATGCCGCCGTATTCATAGAAGAAGTGTTCCCCCCTGGCGAGCCATTCCCGGTGGCGACTGAAGGGCCAGACATGGGGCAGGTGGTGGTGAAAGTATCGGCCGATAAAATAGCTGCTGCCGTCGCCGATTACCGCGCCGGCGAAGGCACAGAACAGCGCCGTGCTCAGTGGCAGGGTCCCGCTGCCGGCGAGGAAGGCGGCGATATAGAGCAATACCACGCCGGGCACCACGATACCGACCAGGGCGAATGACTCGATAAACGCGATGCCGGCAATCAGTGGCGCCAGCCAGGCCTGGTGGTTTGCCATCCATTGCCAGGCGGCTTGATCCTGTAAGCTTGTCCAATCCATAGTCGTCGGGAGGTGATACAATGTCCTGTCTGGTCGAAACGTTTAAGGGGATCACAGCTTCGATGGATGTGAAGAATTATATGGTGCAGATGGGGCAGCGTGCCAGAACTGCTTCGAGGGCAATGGCCGCGGCGGATACCTGCAGTAAGAATTCCGCTCTTCAGGCGACGGGCGAGGCCCTGGACAGCGCCCGCAATGACGTGCTCGAAGCCAACGCCAGAGACCTGGAAAGCGCTGACAGCAGCGGCCTGGAGGCCGCCTTGCTGGATCGGCTCGAGCTCACTCCGGCGCGATTTGACGCCATGCTTGCCGGTTTGCGTGAGGTGGCGGCGCTGGCCGATCCGGTGGGTGCGATCAGCGATCTCAACTACCGCCCCTCGGGTATCCAGGTGGGAACCATGCGTGTGCCCCTCGGTGTGATTGGCATCATCTATGAATCCCGGCCCAATGTCACGGTGGAAGCGGCCAGTCTGTGCCTGAAATCCGGCAATGCGGCCATCCTGCGGGGTGGTTCGGAGGCAATCCATACCAATGGGGCTATTGCGCGCTGCCTGGCCCGGGGTTTACAGCGAGCGGGCTTGCCCGAGACAGCGGTTCAGGTGGTCGACACCACCGACCGCGCCGCCGTGGGTGAATTGATCACCCTGTCGGAATTCGTCGATGTCATCGTGCCTCGCGGTGGTAAAAGCCTGATCGAGCGCATCAGTAAAGATGCCAGGGTACCGGTAATCAAGCACCTCGACGGTATCTGCCACGTCTATATCGATGATAGCGCCGACGCCGAAAAGGCCCATCGCGTTGCCTACAACTCCAAAACCCAGCGTTACGGTACCTGTAACACCATGGAGACACTGTTGATCGCGCAATCCCGGGTGGCGGAGATTCTACCGCCCCTCGCCGAGGATTATCGCGTGGCGGGTGTCGAATTGCGCGGCTGCGAGCAGGCGCGCGCCCTGGTGGCCGACATGCTGCCCGCCGAGGAGAGCGACTGGGAGGCGGAGTACCTGGCGCCGATTCTGGCGGTGAAAGTCGTGACCGGCCTGGACCAGGCCATCGAGCACATCAATCGCTATAGTTCTTTGCATACCGACTCTATCGTCACCGAAGACTATAGCGCGGCGCGGCGCTTTCTGCGGGAGGTGGATTCCAGCTCGGTGATGGTCAATGCATCGACTCGCTTTGCCGACGGCTTTGAATACGGGCTGGGCGCGGAAATCGGCATTTCTACGGATAAACTCCACGCCAGGGGGCCGGTCGGACTCGAGGGTCTCACCACCCGCAAGTACGTGGTACTGGGTGATGGCCATATTCGCGAGTAGGCGTCAGCGAGCAATGGCGGGCAACAGGCAGCTATGAGTTTGTCCCATATCGGCGTTCTCGGCGGTACTTTCGACCCGGTACACCTCGGTCATTTGCGCACGGCCCTGGAGCTGGTGGAACTACTGCAGCTGGATCGGATGTCCCTCGTTCCCACGGGAGTGCCGCCCCATCGCGTATCGCCAGTTGCCGATCCCCGTCGGCGGCTGGAAATGGTAGAGTTGGCGCTGCGCGGGGATCCCCTGCTGCAGGCGGACGGCAGGGAGTGTCGCAAGACGGAAACGGCCTATACCGTGGAAACCCTGCGGGAAATGCGTGCGGAAGTCGGCGCTGACGTCGCACTGAGCTTCTGCGTCGGTGCGGATGCCTTTATCGGCATGCAGAGCTGGTATTGCTGGCAACAACTCCCCGAGCTATGCCATATTATCGTCATGGCGCGTCCGGCCTGGCACCTGCCGGAGGATCTCGGTGCGCTGGAGGTGTGGCGGGATCGTTTTGTCTACCAGGGTGATACACTGGCGCACAGCCGGGCGGGCAAGGTCTTGTTTGTCTCCACGACACCGATGGATATATCCTCGACCCGCATTCGAAAGCTTATTGGGGCGGGCAATTCGCCGCGCTACCTGTTACCGGACGCCGTATGGCACTATATTCAACAGCATCGCCTCTATGGGGCGGCACAGGCACTTACCTAATCAATGAAATCGGATCAACTGAAAGATAAAATAATCGCCGCCCTCGAAGATGTGAAAGGCCGGCAAATCACCGCCCTGGACGTGCGCAAGCTCACCGGAATGACCGACTTTATGGTTATCGCCACCGGCACCTCCAATCGCCAGGTCAAGGCCCTGGCGGGGAACGTGATGGATGAGTTACGAAAAGAGGGCTTGCGTCCTCTCGGTACAGAGGGTGAACCCGCGGCGGAGTGGATTCTTGTCGACTTCGGCGATGTCGTGGTGCATGTGATGCTGCCGGAGACCCGCGCTTTTTACGATCTCGAGGGGCTCTGGTCCGATGCGGCCCGGCCGACGGAGTCCGGCAGCGACTAATGCAGCTACGGATTGTCGCAATCGGCACCAGGATGCCCGCCTGGGTCGAGCAGGCCTGTGCGGAATACGGTAAACGCCTGCCCCGCGAGCTGCGGCTGCAGTGGCTCGAATTGCCGCTGGGCCAGCGTGGCAAAAACGCCAGCGCCAGCCGTGCCGTCGCCACAGAGAGCGATGCGATGCTGGGCAGGATTGGGCATTCGCACAGGGTCATCGCCCTGGATCAGGCGGGCCAGTCCTGGACCACGGAACGCCTGGCTGACAAGTTGCTTGGCTGGCAGATGGACGGGCAGGATGTCAGCTTGCTGATCGGCGGCCCCGACGGGCTCGGCGAATCGTGTAAGCAACGGGCGGATGAAAGCTGGTCGCTATCACCGTTGACATTGCCCCACCCCCTTGTGCGAGTGGTTTTGGTCGAACAATTGTACCGGGCCTGGTCTATCAACCAGGGCCACCCCTA
>JAUXCW010000094.1 GCA_030618705.1 Gammaproteobacteria bacterium
ATTCTTATCGTCACCCACAATATGCAGCAGGCGGCGCGGGTGTCGGACTACACAGCGTTTATGCACATGGGTAAGCTGGTCGAATACGGCGATACCGATACTGTATTCACCAATCCGCAAAACAGACAGACCGAAGACTATATCACCGGTCGCTACGGTTGAGGGCAGCCACAGGCTTATGGAAAAAGACACGTACTCCCAGCATATATCCCGGCAATACAACCGGGAACTCGAAGAGGTCAAGGCCCATTTACTGGAAATGGGCGGCATGGTCGAGAGACAGGTGGCACTGGCGATCGAGGCGCTCATCGAGGGCAATAGTGCCGCCGCCCAGGATGTGCGTGATACCGATCGGAACGTGAACACCATGGAAGTGTCCATCGATGAGGAGTGCGCCCGCATATTGGCCCGCCGCCAGCCCGCGGCCGGCGATTTGCGCCTGGTACTGGCCATCAGCAAGGTCAATACCGACCTCGAGCGGGTCGGGGACGAGGCGGGGAAAATCGCCCGCCAGGCGATACAGCTCAGTGAAGAGGGCGCCGCGTCCAAGGGCTATATCGAAGTGCGCCACATCGGTGTGCGAGTCTGCGACATGCTGCACAGGGCGCTGGATTCGTTCGCCCGGCTGGACGCGGAGCAGGCCCTCGAGGTCGCCAGGGAGGACAAGGCCGTCGACCGGGAATACAATAGCGCCATTCGCGAGATGGTGACCTATATGATGGAAGATCCCCGGCAGATCACCCGCTCTCTCAATGTGATCTGGGCGCTGCGCTCCCTCGAGCGCGTCGGGGACCACGCGCGCAATATCGCCGAATACGTTATCTACCTGGTCGTGGGCAAGGATGTACGCCATATCGGCCTGGAGGAAATGGCGGCGCGGGTCCACGGCGACTGATGTTAATGCAGACGAGAATGTCACTTACTTAAGCGATATTGACTTTCCCAAATGCAATAACAAACGCATTGTCTTATTGGCTTTGTTCTTAAGTATGTGTCATTTACTAAAGACTGCAGTGTAGAGGAAATTATCATGGCAAACTATCGTAATGGTTTTGGTGTCGGCAGCATTGCCTCGCTACTGGCCCTGACCCTGGCAGTGATATTGGCCGGGGCTGTATCGGCTGGTTCTCTCGACACTGCACTCGCTCCCATTTTGCAAAGTGATATTCGTGGGGAAGCCTACAGGCAGCGGGACGGTTATCGGCACCCGGCGCAAACCCTGGCGTTTTTCGAGTTGGCGCCGGGCCAGACCGTGGTCGAGATATGGCCGGGGCCAGGGGGCTGGTATACGGAAATACTGGCGCCTTTGCTGCGTGACCAGGGTAAGCTCTACGCGGCTCACTGGAGTGTGGATTCGCAGGTCGGGTTTTTTCGCCGGGGGCGGCAGACCTTCGATGAGAAACTGGCGCAACACCCACAAGTCTACGATCGCGTCGAAATCTCCGTGCTGGAGCCGCCCTCGCGGCTCGAAATTGCGCCTGATGCCAGTGTCGACAGGGTGCTCACATTTCGCAATGTGCACAACTGGCTCAAGGCCGATACCGCCGGTGCAGTGTTCAGCGCCATGTACAAGGCACTCAAACCCGGTGGCATACTGGGGGTCGTCGAGCATCGTGCGCGGCCGGGTACCTCCGAGGCGGATATGATCAGCAGCGGCTATGTGACCGAGGCCCGAGTCATAGAGTTGGCGCGGGCGGCGGGCTTCGACTTTATCGCCGCCAGTGATATCAACGCCAATCCATTGGATGACACTCGTCACCCGGAGGGAGTTTGGAGCTTGCCGCCGAGCTTGCGCGGTGGCGATGTGGATCGTGAGGGCTTTCTCGCTATCGGCGAGAGCGACCGCATGACCCTGAAATTTGCTAAACCCAGGTAGTACAATCGAGTGGGTGGGGGCAGCGTACAAACGCCACCCCTCCCGGTACTGCTGATCAATGTCTGGCGCGTCGTTTGATACCCGCCAGTAAGCCCATGGAAGAACAGAACAGCCAGCCCGCCGCCGGCAGTGGCACCTCGCTCACGGTCCCGCCACCCAGCTCGCCCGTGCCCGGGGTGCCCAGGTCGCCGTCGCCATAGGTGGCGGTGCTGGCCAGGTAGTCGGAGGCGCCGATAGCCGCGGATAACTGCTGCAGGGCCATGCTGGTACCGGCCTGGCCGAAGCCGTTTTCGCTACCGTAAGCCAGGCTGAATACAGTCTGGCCGTCCCACTCCAGGACAATATCATCGCCACTATTGGACAGGCTGAAATTGCTGTAGACGTAGTCGGCGAGATAGCCGCCGTTGGTGCTGCTGTCACCGCTGCGGCCGAGAACGAAGTACGCCCCCGGGTCGATGACAAGCGGCCCCGCCGCGCTGATAGTGTGCAGGTTGGAGCCGTTGTCCCGCAGTACCAGGCCGTTGAGGTCCAGGCCGGTCTGGCTGGTGTTGTACAACTCCAGCCATTCGCCCCGGCTATCCGCAACCGCGGCGGGGTTGGCCATCAGTTCGCTCACCACCAGGTCGCCGGGGTTTATGGTAGCGGCGCTGGCGCCGCAGGCAAACAGTGAGAGCGAAAAAGCGAGCCCGAAGCGGGCGCAGTGATCTTGTATCTTCATGGGTATCATCCTTGATTGAAAGTTATCTGGCAAATGCCGGTCGTTCTTCCTGAACGACGGGTGTTACACTAGCAAAAAGTGACTCGCGCTGTCATTTGTGAATATTCCGCATCCAGGGTTCCCCATGTTGCAAATCCCCTTTGAACAACTATCCGCCGATGCCCTGCAGGGCCTGGTAGAGGAATTTGTGACCCGGGACGGAACCGACTACGGTGCTGAAGAGACCGCGCTGGAGAAAAAAATACACCAGGTGCGGCAGCAATTGCAGAGGGGCGAGGTACTGATCGTATACGATGAAGACACCGCGACGACCGGCCTGCTGACCAGGGAGCAGTTGGCCGAATCGCTATAGTCCGTTCGCGCCGGGTTTCGCCACTTCGTATTCCATCCACACCAGGAGCAGCTTGCGAACCAGTAACAAGTGCGGATTCGACGCCTGCTCGTCCTCATGCTTGCTGAGGGATGACAGTGCGGCGACAGCCTCGTGGACTATTTTGCTGGGCACGCCTGCTTTGGCGACGCTATTTCGCACGCGCAGGGCAAGGGCGGGGTACTGCGGTCGCAGTAGCTGAAAGCTGAGTTGCAGTGCCTGTTGGTCCAGAGATTGGGGGCACTCCGCTGGTAATGTAAACCCTTTGTCATACATAGTGCCGTCAGTATACCCGGATTGCGGTGGCCTGTTCAGCGCTGCACATTTCGCTTAAAATTTGCCGTCCAGGTGATTACCGATGTTTTTAAAAATGGCGCAACAAGCTGACGAACAACTCGATGCCAGGGACTTGCACTGCCCTGAGCCTGTGATGATGCTACACAAGAAAATGCGGGAATTGAAAGCCGGTGATCTGCTCGAGGTATTGGCGACCGACCCGTCGACGCAGCGGGATATTCCCCGGTTCTGTACCTTTCTCGAGCACCAGCTGGTCGAGCAGCGGGTCGAGGGGACTATTTACTATTACTATATTCGCAAGAGCCGTGCTTGATGGCCAGACTTGTGTTTATCAAGGGCCCTGCTGCTTCAACAACCCACTATTCCAATAATATGGCGACAGCGGCCATCGCCTCCGGTTCCTGGCATTTGATCTGGTTGGCGACAGAGTGCTGGAAATAATAGTGAAACTCGGGGTGTTGTTCCGCGGGATAGAGACAATCGTCCCCGGGGAGTACCGGCGTCGATGTGACCTGATCCTCGTCTATCAGCATGGCGTTCAGGCCGCCGTGAATATCGAGTCGCCAGCTAACGACCTCGCTAAGTGTGATGTGTTGCTTCAGTGGGTCGATGAACAGGGCATGGGTGCCGATCATATCGACAATTTCCTGTACGGTTTCACCGCCGTCCACACGCTGGTCGGCAAAGAACTCCGCTGCCGATTCCAGCTCCAGGGCTTTATGCATGGGCGGTTCAAAAAATACATCGTCGGTGCGGGGGTCGTAATAACCCTCCCACTGGCCCACTTCAGCATCGGTCAGTTCAGTACAGCTGCGCAGGCCGTTGAACCAGGGCACCATGCCCTCAACCGTGCCATCGAGGCGCAGGGCCCAGCAGGCCAGTTTCATACTGAACAGCTTGCTGCCGTTTGATTGATTGGAATACAACATGCATATGCCGTCAGGCTCGGGAGAAATACGGATGATGCGCTGGTCGGCCAGGTGGTCCATACGGAGGCCGCTGAAGATATCGAAAACGTTGCCGGTGTCGGGCTGCTGCGCTTCTGTTGCCATCGGGTCCGCCTCTTGTGGAGTGGGTCTAGCAAATCGGCACTTCGCTCGCAGCTTTGTTATTGGTGTTCACGGTTTTAACACCGTAAATTATTTATGCTACGACAGCTTGAGTATAGGTCTCGGCACGGGGAACGCAATTCAACACGCCGGGCCCGGGGCGGGGAGGATTGGATGCCTGGGCGACTGGGGGAATCGCTCTTGAACACCGGTCAGTGCAGATTCGATTCCGCGGATCTGGAATCGATATTCGATAGCGAGTTTGCCCTTGCGGGCAATACCTGCCTGCGCGGGGGCGTGCAGGAGCCGGTCTATCTGCCCGCCGGTGATGCCGGGGCCAGCCATCGCATCCTCTACCGGGAGGACTATTTTGCCAGCGCACTGCACGAGGTGGCCCACTGGTGTATCGCCGGAGAACATCGCCGCAGCCTGGTGGACTACGGCTACTGGTATGTGCCGGACGGCAGAAGCGGCCTGCAGCAGCAACGATTCGAAGCAGTCGAAGCCAGGCCCCAGGCCCTCGAATGGATATTCTCCAGGGCCTGCGGCTTTCACTTTCGACCCAGTACCGATAACCTCAGTGCCGATACCGGTGACGAAACCGCCGCCGATGGCGGCACTTTCCAGCGGGCCATATACTGTGAACTGCGCCGCTACTGTGAGCGCGGCTTGCCCCAGCGGGCCGAGCGATTTCGCCGTGCCCTCGGCTGTTTCTACGGTGTTGGGCCCGAGCTGGAGTTGGCGCCGTTTGCCCCTGATTACCGTGAGAGCACAAAACCTTGAACATACTATACGATGAGAATATTCCCGCCGCCGAGCACTATTTTTCCGCTCTGGGCCGGCTGCGGAAAAAATCGGGCCGCGACATTGAGCCCGCAGACCTGGCGGATGTGGATGTCTTGCTGGTGCGGTCGGTTACCCGGGTGGATCGTGACTTGCTGCAACACAGCACTGTGCGCTTCGTCGGTTCCTGCACCACCGGTGTCGATCACATCGACCGGGAATACCTGGGCGAATCGGGCATAAGCTTCGCCCATGCGCCGGGAGCCAATGCGCAATCAGTGGTCGAGTACGTACTCAGCGCGCTGTGCCTGCTGTCGCGCCAGGAGGCGCGGGTCGAGCCGGGCATGTCGGTGGGGATTGTCGGCCTGGGCAATGTGGGTGGTAAGCTGTATCGCTTGTTGGACAGCATTGGCTTTGATTGCCGGGGCTACGATCCGCTGTTGACCGCTACCGGCGATTTCACGCTCACGGCGGACCTGGAGCAAGCGCTGCAGGCGGATATCGTCACCCTGCACACACCCCTGGCCCTCGGCGGCGACTACCCGACCCGGCATATGCTGAACGAGGCGCGGTTGGCTGATCTCCCCCGGGATTGCCTGCTGCTCAATACCAGCCGTGGCGCCGTCGTGGATAACGACGCACTGTCTCGGTTATTGAGCCGGCGCCGGGATCTGGCTGTGGTGCTGGACGTGTGGGAGGGTGAGCCGGTGATCGACCGGGGCTTGCTGGCCCAGGTCGAGCTGGCGACGTCCCATATTGCGGGCTATAGCTATGACGGCAAGCTGCGGGGCACGGAGATGGTGTGCCGGGACCTGTGCCACTGGCTGGGTGTCGAGTCCCCCGCGGGGCTGGCGCGGTCCGGGAGTCAAGCCGGAGTGGATTTGAAAGACTGGCCGGCGCTGTGCGAGCTGGCCCTGTCAAACTATGATATCGCAGCGGATGATCGTCGCCTGCGCCGGGCGCTGGTGAAGGGGGGCGATACAGGAGCGGAATTCGAAGCCCTGCGGCGAAACTATCCGCAACGTCGGGAATTGGGCTTGTCGGGGGTGAAGAGAGGGGGGTAGAGGCGCAAGAGCGCCGGTTGTGCTGTTACGATTTTTCCCTTGGGGGGTGGCCGATCTGCTCGAACTCCGCTGCAAGCTTGTCGCAGGCGCGATCGATCATTTCGGAAGTGATCGCGACTTCGCGGCCATCTGCGTCGATAATGGAGGCACTGTGCAGAAACTTGTCGTCCAGCTTCTTGTATTTCGCCTTCTTGCCTGATTCCGTCATGTTTAAAACAGCCATTGAGTACACGTCATTTTTTGTCTGCCGCAGGGAATTATGGTAACAGTATTTAACCCGGATTCCAAAACGGCAGTCCCTGTTTGAGTTAGACCGCCAAACCGGATTTTAGGTCGGTGTATTTTCGGGCGGTATTTCTTACTATAGCCGATTATAAAAAATTGTCTTTTTATCATGAGTTGTTTGGTCCGTGTTTAAGATTGGTCTGGTAATCAACCCCCTGGCAGGCATTGGCGGCAAGCTCGGGATGAAGGGCAGTGACGGCGCGGAAATCGTCACGGCGGCCCTGGAGCGGGGCGCCGTTCCCCTGGCCGGGGAGCGGGCCGGCGTGGCACTACGACATTTGCACCCCTACCGTGATCGAATCCGCTTTTTCACCTGGGCCGGTGATATGGGCGCCACCTTGTTGCAGCGCCTGGGTTTCGACTACACCGTGTCCGGGTCGGCCCCGGCGACGGGCAGTGGCGCCGACGATACCCTGGCGGCAGTCGAGTCCTTTGCGCGGTCGGGGGTCGATTTGATCCTGTTTGCCGGGGGCGACGGCACGGCGCGGGACGTACTGGATGCGCTGCATGGTGATATTCCGGTGCTGGGGATACCGGCGGGGGTCAAGATGCACTCGGGAGTCTATGCGCTCACCCCCGGCGTGGCTGGGGAGTTATTGGTCATGTTGGTAGAGGGCAAGCTGGTCAAGCTGCGACTCTGCGAGGTGCGTGATATCGATGAGCAGGCCCTGCGTGAGGGCAGGGTGGTGGCCAGCTTCTACGGTGAGATGCGGGTGCCCGAGGAGGGGCGCTTTATGCAACATGTGAAGCAGGGCGGTCGGGAGGTAGAGGAACTCGTCTTGCAGGATATTGCCGCCGGGGTCGTAGAGGACATGGAGGACGGTGTGCTCTATCTCGTCGGTCCCGGGACCACCACCCGCGCGGTGATGGATGAACTGGGCCTGGATTCGACCCTGCTGGGCGTCGATGTGGTGCTGGATTCCGCCCTGTTGCTCGAGGACGCCAGCGAGGCGGATTTGCTGCGCCTGCTGGAGGGCCATGGCGGCCCGGCCTCTATCATCGTCACTATCAGCGGTGGCCAGGGCAGCCTGTTCGGTCGCGGTAATCAGCAGATCAGCCCGGCGGTATTGAGTGCGGTGGGGATAGAAAACATTCAGGTGTTGGCAAGCAGAACCAAGATCACGGAATTACAGGGCCGGCCGCTGCTGGTGGATACCGGCGACGCGGCGATGGATGAGGCGCTATCGGGTTATCGCCCGGTGATTACCGGCTATCGCGACCATATTCTCTATCCAGCAGGTATTGCATAATCTCTTTCACCGCCGTCGATGAACGGCTTTTGAGCGTGTGGCGCAAGTGGTCGATATTGCTGCCGGTGTCGTCATCCAGCCCTCCCCGGTCGAGCTCGCAGCGAGAGACCAACAGGGTAAACCCCTTGTGGCTGAGCACCGCCTGGTCGATGGCCTCCTGGCGAATCGTCGACTCGTACTTCAGGTAGCCCTCTTCGGCCAACCAGATCATGGCGCTGAGACAGGCGAGATGGCGCACGCTGTGCAGGCCGTATTCGTCGGTCTGGTCCGGGCCGATGATATCCTCGATATAGACCGCGGTTTTACCGGGAAACCCCTGGTACAGTTGCGCCAGTATCAGGCCCGCATCGTGGTAGAAGTCGTCGATGTGTAAATCGGCCACTACCGTACCTATTGCTCGTAGTGCTGCAGGAAGTCGGCGAAGGCGGCGATGGCGTGTTCCAGGTCGTCCTTGCGGGGCAGGAAGACCAGTCGCACGTGGTCCGGGGTCGGCAGGTTGAACGCGGTCCCCTGGACGAACAGCACCCGCTCCTGTACCAGGAAATCCAGTACCAGTTTCTCGTCATCGCGGATTTTGTACACATCGGGATCGAGCTTTGGGAACAGGTAGATCGCCCCCCTGGGTTTGGTGCAGCTCACACCGGGAATATCGTTGAGGCGCCGCCAGGCGAAGTCACGCTGCTCGTGCAGTCGCCCGCCCGGCAGGATCAGGTCCTGGATGCTCTGGTAGCCGCCGAGGGCGGTTTGTACCGCATGCTGGGCCGGAACATTGGCGCACAGGCGCATCGACGCCAGGATCTCCAGCCCCTCGATATATTGGGTGGCGCGGTGCTTGGCTCCGGAGATGACCATCCAGCCGGAGCGAAAGCCGGCCAGCCGATAGGCCTTGGACAGGCCGTTGAAGGTCACGCACACCACGTCGTCGGCGTAGCGAGCAGCGGGAAAGTGCTCGACACCGTCGTAGAGGATCTTGTCGTAGATTTCGTCGGCGAACAGCATCAGCTGGTGTTCAGTCGCCAGCTTGACTATCTGCCGCACCAGTTCTTCCGGATAGGCCGCGCCGGTCAGGTTGTTGGGGTTGATCAATAACAGGCCCCGGGTTTTGTCGGTGATTTTGCGACGAATATCCTCGATATCCGGTACCCAGTCGGATTGTTCGTCGCAGACGTAGTGAACCGGGTTGGCGCCGGTGAGTTTGACCGCGGCAGTCCACAGTGGATAGTCCGGGCTGGGGATAAGGAATTCATCGTTGTTATTGAGCAGCGCCTGCATGGCCATGACGATGAGCTCGCTCACGCCATTGCCCATAAATACGTCGGTGATTTCGACATCGGGGATGCGCAGTTGCTGGCAGTATTGCATCACCGCCTTGCGGGCCGAAAACAGGCCGCGAGAATCGCAGTAACCCTGGGAGGCGGGCAGGTTGAGAATTACGTCCTGCAGAATTTCATCGGGAGCGTTCAGGCCGAAGGGCGTGGGATTGCCGATATTCAACTTGAGGATACGATGACCTTCTTCTTCCAGTCTCGCCGCTTCGCGCTGCACCGGTCCCCGAATGTCATAGCATACGCCGTTTAATTTGTCTGACTTGCCTACCGTGTACATTGGACCAGGGCTCCCGAAGCCGTGAGATGTTGCCGCAAAAGGGTTATTCTAGCATTGTAGTGGTTTTTTGCTCAGCCGGGGTATAAGTGAAATGACGGACTTGGATAAAACCGATCAGCAGTGGCGAGAACTGTTAAGCGAAGATGAGTATCGTATTTGCCGCCGGCAGGGGACCGAAAGGGCGTTCAGCGGAGAGTACTGGGATACCAGGGCAGAGGGTTGTTACCACTGCAGGTGTTGCGGTGCCGTGCTGTTTCACTCCGCCGCCAAGTACGACTCGGGCTCGGGCTGGCCCAGCTTTTACCAGGCCGAGGAGGAGACTAACATAACTACTGTGGTTGATGAGAGTCACGGTATGGCGCGTGTCGAGGTGCGTTGCTCGAATTGCGCTTCACACCTCGGCCATGTGTTCGAGGACGGCCCGCCGCCCACCGGCCAGCGCTATTGCATCAATTCCGCATCCCTCAAGCACAAGCAAAGCGGCGGCCCGGAACAGTGACCGAATCTTTTGACCGCTTATTGCACGAGGCGCAGTCTCGCTTTGTCGATGCCGATGAGTTCGAACAACAGCTGCCGCAGCCGGCGTCGGAAGAGACTTTGCAAGCCATCGCCGATGATCGCTACCTGTCGACGATGTGCCTGCGAATTTTTCGCGCGGGCTTGAAGCACAGTATGGTCGACGCGCGCTGGCCTCGGTTCGAGCAGGTATTCCATGGCTTCAAGCCCGCTGTACTGGCGGCAATGGGCGACGAAGCGCTGGAGGCCACCATGGCGGAGGGTGGCGTGATCCGCCACTGGGGCAAGATCAAGGCGATTCGCGCTAATGCCATGATGGTGCAGACGATCAGTGCTGAGCACGGCGGCTTCGGGCAGTGGTTGGCCGCATGGCCCGGTGACGACATCACTACTTTGTGGAAAGTGCTAAAAAGCCGCGGCTCGCAACTGGGCGGCAATTCCGGCCCGACTTTCCTGCGTATGGTGGGGAAAGACACCTTTCTGCTCACCGACGATGTGGTGGCGACGCTGATTCGGCAGGGCGTCGTCGACAGGAAGCCAACAGCGCAAAGAGACCTCGCCAGGGTGCAGGTGGCCTTCAACCAATGGCAGGCGGAAAGCGGCCGGCCCCTGTGCCAGATAAGCCGGATATTGTCGTATACTACGGGCTGAGCGGGGGTGACAGCGGGCGCCAAAATAGCTCTTGACTAGACCTGAGGTGCTATTTAGAATGCGCGCCTCGTCACTTTGTTGGCGAGACGATAGGCTGCGTCCCCTTCGTCTAGAGGCCTAGGACACCGCCCTTTCACGGCGGTAACAGGGGTTCGAACCCCCTAGGGGACGCCACGCGGGAATAGCTCAGTTGGTAGAGCGCAACCTTGCCAAGGTTGAGGTCGCCGGTTCGAACCCGGTTTCCCGCTCCAATTAAAAAGCCCTGTACAGAAATGTACGGGGCTTTTTAATGGACGGAGGAAAACCCTGGTTCGAACCTGCGAGCCT
>JAUXCW010000139.1 GCA_030618705.1 Gammaproteobacteria bacterium
GCCAACGGCAAACTGCCCGCAGTGGGCAATACCGTGGATGTGAAAAATGCCAACTGGACCAATACCATAGGTGCATCAGAGCTGGCCACCGTGTGGAGCGACCCGGATTTCGACCCGAGACAGAAAGCCTTTTACTACGCCCGCGTTCTCGAGATACCGACACCACGCTGGACCACGTATGATGCCTTCCGTTTCAATGTCCCGATCCGAAAGGCGCGCCGACATCGACCCAGGACCGAGCATACACCTCGCCGATCTGGTATACGCCCAGGGGCTGAACTCACAACCCCCTCCCTATGGCTGCGCGACCCCTATTGCTTTTTCCGCTGATAGGGCCGCGCTCTTTAGTCTTCCATGGCTTGTCAGAATGGCCTGTAAAATAAGGACATGCCTGTTCTTCCTCTCGCAGTGCACGCCGGTGAATACGGCGACTATTTCTACATCGTGAAAAGCGGCTTGGCGATGGTGAAAACCGACCCCCGCGGCCCCTATCGGGGCAAGGAATTCGGTCTGATGCCAGGCAGCTATTTTGGCGAAGAAGCACTGGTGGGCGGTGCTGTTACAGGATGGCGATCAGAACCAGGCTTAATGCCATTGCGGTGACCGGAACGTTTTAATTCCCGGGCGACATCCGCTACCCAGACCGGGCAACCAGGCTGCCCGTATTAATTTTCCGGCACCAGATAATCCAGCGTCCACTCACTGTGGGGCGGTGCATCGCCGTCTCGCAAACGCTGTTTCCATTCATCATCGTTCAGGCGCACCTCGACAGGCGTGCGGAATTCATAGTGGCTCATCACCGGCCCCAGGTAGACAACCTTGTCATCGCCGTTTTCGATGGCGATCGCCATCAGGTTGACGTAGCCGGTGGCCTGATTCATTACGTGGCCTTCGTAGGCACCGTCAGGCGTCGGTATCGAACTATGCACATCGGCGATGAGGGCATCATTATTGGCCGAATCGAAATGGCCGGTATAAAACAAGGCGGGATACCAGCCATTATACAGCTTTATAACCCCCCCGAGTACGGAATAAGTCTCGACGATCTCGACGATGTTCTCCAGGTACCAGCGATCATCGGCCGTCAATTCCTGCTCCGCCAGCTGTTTTTCAGCGATCTTGCCCAGATCGGCCACGGTATCGGCAAAGTTGTTCAGGAACCGGGCCTGCTCACTCTGTCGCTCACTGAGTGCAGCGCCCTCCGCAGTATTCGCCAGCGCAGCGATGCCCTGTGAGGAGCGCCGGGCGAGGTCTTCAAGGCGGCGCCAGAACTCGATACGCGGCTCGACGAAACCTTCGGGATAGTAACAGGCTCCCCCACCCACCGGTTGTTTGACGTAGAGAATGGTATCGTGGCGCAGTTCGGTCCACGAGGCGAGTTGGGTATCCAGGGTCTTGCTGGCCCAGGCTTTGGTGCGCATCGCCTCGGGGTAAGGAGCGGCCGTAGTCGGCTCGGACAGCGCTCGCAGGGTATACAACCAGTGATTGGAAATGGACGACTGCCAGGCGGATTCGGTCTGCTTATCCAGTACTTCCCGGCTGGATGCGAGCAGCTGCTGGTACTCGATACCGTCGCGCCATTGCAAGCCGCTGTTACCCATTCGCGCCGCCAGTTCAGGCACTACCTGATTATTGCCCAGTACCGCAAAAGCAGTATCCAGCGCACTGGGAATAAAGCGAAAGTTATCCCGGCGCGTATCGATATTATCGTGGGTCGTCATCTCCGTCACCCAGCTATCGATGGTAAAGCGCTGACCGAGAAAGGTCAGGCTGCGCGGCAGGTCCGTGTAAGTATCCTGCTGTTTATAGCTGAAAGGCCGGGACTGGATAGCCTGCACACCCCAGTCACTCAACAAAAGCGCCGCCTGCAGATTGTGCACCTCGTCCATATTGCGCAGATCCGCCAGGCTGGTGATATTGCTCTGCTTCAGCAGGGTTTCAAACTGGGCAAGGGTCATGCTGTCGACCTGGCCGACATACAATTGCAGAAATGCATCCACCGCTTGCAGGTTTTCCAGCTGCTGACTGCCGCGCAAAAGATCGTAGAGCACCACGCCGGCAAGCAGTTGCTGCAGGGTATAGGCGGGCTGTGCACCCTCCACCGCCAGCGCCACGTTGAAATCCGTTCGGCCCAACCACATCATCGCCCGGAAGTAGCGTTTCAGCGCCTCGCTCTCGGTGTAGTGACCCCGGGGCTTGTACTGGGAAAAGTCCTCGGTACGCTGCTCACCGAACAGACTGATGTCCATGATTTCCTTTAGAGCGATCGCCTGCAGAATCTCATCGGTCCTGGCATCCTGATCCAGTTTGGATGGCACCGCTTCCCCGGCCAACAGGGAACGGGCGACGGCAATAAACAGATCGGCATCCTCGATTGCCGCTCTGAATTCCGGCTGGGATTGCTGATTCATCACCTCGGGAATCTGCTCCGCCATGGACCCCAATAGCGCATCGATGGTGGGCGAGATCCAGGTTTCCTCGGTTTCCATCAATATGGCGTCGTAGCTTCGGTGCCAGGCGTGCAGGACAGAGTCGGTGGTGATGAAGACCGGTAAATCATCGCCGAAGATGTCGTAATAGTGATCGGCGAAGGAATCCCGGTCCAGACGCTCGCTGACCACAAAGCCGTTTTTTTTGAGCCGATCGATCTCGACCTGGTTCAGCTTGTATCTGCTGTCCTGAAGCTCGGCCCAGAATGAGGCCGTGGTGATATCCCAGCTGACTTGTTCCAGATAGGCACCAGTGTCGGTAGAATAATTGCGCTCAAATTCGGCGAGGGAGAGACCTTCCAGTTGCTCGTAGTGCCGGTCGAACTCGACTTGATAGCCGAGGCCGTCGTAGCGGATATCGAAACGCTCGGCGAACTCGGTACTAACCTCCACCCGCTCGGTATGGGTCGTATCTGCTGTCGGCCCATCCGAGCCGCCGCCTCCACCGCAGCCGGCAAGCAGGATTACCGATAGAAGGAAAACCGAACCTCGCAGGCAACCGACCAATTTGTACATGACACGTCCCTCCGCTTCGACTGCCAGACCTGATCACTCCATCGCCAAGCCCTGTATAGACTCCGACACTATCTCAGCCACACCAAATGGTCAACGGTACTTTATTAATAGCGCGGGCGCATAAGAAGCATAAAGCGCATCATCACTGAAGTCGACACCTATCGAACCGCCGTTGACGCTGCCCTTCCCTACCAAAACCGGGGAATTTAAGTACCACTTCTGTCCACACCGCCCTCATTTCCTCAATCTCAGCCCGGTTCCTGCCCTCAAGCCAATAGTAAGCCCGCCGCTTCCTCAAAGGGAGCAGCAACGCAGATGATGAACGTTTCATGGGGTCAGTCGAAAAGCCGCGCCTGCGGCGGAGGCGCCCGATTCTCCGCTAACATCGCGTTCTCAGCAGAGGGTGCTTTATTCTTCAGATGGGCGAGAATTCTCTCAATGACAGCCGTGGTGCGACACTCGCATCTTCAATGCAGCGGTTCGACGCCTCGACAATGATCTTGACCTGACCGGCGCACCGCTCGCAGGTCTCGATGTCACATCCGGATGCGGCCCAATTGAACACCCGCTTGAGTCGCTACATCCAGGTTATTGCCATGGATGGCATGTATGCCGGTTTTGCAGGAGCAAAAACCGGTCATCGACGCATGGCGCTCGGCCGGCGTCTTGTCCAACCAGTTGCCCCCGGTGGGCTGATGCCGCTTGCGTTAGGCCCATCTTTCGTGAAAACCGGGTTAAACCAATTCAAACCTGCCGGAAAGCGGTTCAGCTTCAAGGCTCAATCTTTTTAGTTGGACAAATCTTAACTATTGTCCCATCCACGCCAGGAGTATAATCGCTCCGGTTTTGAATACGGTGTCGTACCGTTTGTCACTCCTCGGAACAGCACCCGGTTAATTAGTCTCCATCCGGAAGGCCGGCCCCGCGGAAACACCAGTTCCGATGTGTCGGACCAATGGAGAGGACGCGTATCCCAGCGGAGGCTGCGGCCCGACGTATCGGGATCCATAGAATCCACGGCTTACTGGATTATTCGTTTCACTCACCCTTCGGGCCGCCCGTTGGGCGTTCAACGCGGCAAGCGCTTTTGTCCAGCCTGCGCTGGAATGACGAAACTATCTGCTCAGAACCCGATTGGCGCCATAGCACAAATGCTTGAGAGATGAGGAATAAGCGATGATTACCAGGTCAAGATTCAGTTTGAGCTTTCTTGTATTGACCCTGTTATTTCTGACGGGCTGTATCGATGGCGGGCATGATGATTCGCCCGGGACTACCGATCCCGAACCACCCGTGCCGCCGTCGGTTAACCCCTTCCTGGCGGATTCCATAGCGCCGATCGCCCACCATAATTCCGCCCAGACCGATTCCGTCGACATTGCCGGCCCCGCAGGGCCCACCGAAAGGCTGGATGAGGTCGGTGGCGGACTGAGCTACCAGCACCTCGGCCCGGCCCACTTCGGCCTGGCCATTTCGCCCCAATACCCGGACAGCAGCCGGGTGATCTGGAGCAACGGTGGCGACCGTATTTCCAAATTGGACTACGAAACGCTGGCAGTGATAGATGAACTCCTTTTGCCGGTTGCGGGTGATCCGGCGTGGGCGCCGTTAAGCGCTGCTGCCGCTGACCAGGAGATCGCCACAATGGATTCCCTGCTGGGCTTAGATCTCGCCAACCAGGGTCTGGCGCTCGGGGGTAAATACTTTGGGGAGGGGCTGTCCGGGGTCTACTATCTGCTGAGCGCCGATAATGTACTCTATGTCGGCGGCAGCGATTCGCTGCTGGCCTATGCCGATATAACCGCCGGGGTCCAGAAATCCAAAATCAAACTGCGGGACGAGTGGCAAAAGCCCGCAGGCATCGGCGGTAATTTCGTCACCGCCAATATAACTTATGACGGGTGGATCTGTACTGTCACCGATGAAGGCTGGGTTGTGCTTGTTAAACCGGACTTCTCCGAGTATCACGCCATTCAGATGTTGGGATCCGAGATCGCACCGGCCCACAACCAGAAAATGATAGACGAAGGCAACCGCCCCGGCTCCGCCTCCTGGGTTCGCAACGGCCCGGCCATCGACGAGGACGGCGGTATCTACATCCCTTCCCTGGAACACATGCACAAGGTGGTCTGGGACGGCACGCGGCTGTCCACCGACCCGGCGGATGGCGCCTGGGTCGCCCAGTATAACAACGGCACCGGTATCGGTACCGGCGCCACCGCCAGCCTGATGGGTTACGACGGTGAAGATCAATTCGTGGTCATCACAGACGGCGACGAAGTGATGAATATGCTGCTGTTCTGGCGCAACGAGATCCCCGCCGACTGGCAACAGCTCGACGGCACCCTGGATCGGCGCATCGCCGGCCAGGTCCGCGCCGATATCGGCAATGACAGCGCAGACGCCGTCCAGACCGAGCAATCGGTGGTGGTGGGAGGCTATGGCGCCTTTGTGGTCAACAATGCTCCCGCAAGCTTTCCCAGTCCGCTTTTTGAGCGATTCCCCTCTCTGCTGGCGGGATTCGCCGGTCGCGATCCGGCAATCACCCCTCACGGCATACAGAAGTTCGAATGGGACCCGGTAGCACAGGAACTCAGGGAAGCCTGGGTCAATACCGAGATCTCTTCCGCCAACAGTGTGCCGGTGATCTCGACGGCTTCCAACTTGATTTATACCGTGGGTGCCCGCAACAACGAGTGGACATTGGAAGCGATAGACTGGGATACCGGCGCTTCGGCGTTCCACTACGTCACCGGCTCCTATCGCTATAATACGCTCTTTTCCGGCTTGTTCCTGGATGAGGAAGGGCGGGTTATCCACACCACAGCCTACGGCATACTCCGCTATGAGCGCTTTCCAACTGAGTGACCTCACCCGGTCGCTGGAGTCAGTCGTGGTTCGCTACTACCCTGGTTTCAGCGGCGTAATCGTTGCCGGGATGGGTGCTTGAGCGAATGCTAGCCGGTACCCGCCGGGAAGCTGTTCAAGTAGTCATTGCCGAAGTGTTCTCGCCAGCGCGCCCGAAAGGTCTGGTCATACTTGCGCATACTATCGGTCAGCGCAGCGCGTAAACTGACATCGATCATTGGCTCCGGCAGCATGGGATCCTGCGCCAGGCTATGAATGACATCGCCACCGTAGATAAAAGTTTCCCTCAGTACCTGGTCGAGGGGGGCTTTCTCCAGCGCCAGCAGGCTGTTTTCGAGCCGTTCGGTCTGGCTGCGATACAACTGCTCCAGGGCCCTGGTGTCCCACAGGGAAGCCAGATCCAGCTTGCCTGATGCACCCTGTACCACATCAGCGACAGCGATCACGAAATGGTCGCTGTCGCCCATCGTGGCAATCTGCGCCAGAAAATCAGCTAGCGCGCCGGAAAGGTTGTTCGGTCGCACCCAGTAACCGGCCATCTGTCGCCGTAATCCCAAACGATGGAGTGCTCTCTCCAGCTTAGCCAAATCCCGGGCATCGAGCGCCGGATCGACAGTCAGTGACAGCCAGCCGCCGCGCCAGGGTACGACTCTCTCCTCCCCCAGTGACCAACGGTTGACCCAGTGCCGAATGGTTCCGGTGGTCGGGGCCAATCGATAGAATCCCCGGTTGTCCTGCTCCAGCATGCCACGGGAGAGCAGCCGGGTTGTATTGACACGCAGGGCGTTTTCACTGATGCCGAATAGAGACGCCACTTCCACCAGGACTTTGACCGGCCAGGCGTCAGGCTCACTGGCACCGAGTAAATCCAGCAGCAGACTCCTGGCCGTCACCTCCCGTAGTGCCGTTTGTCCTGGCTCGCTCGACATTTCGATCATCAATTGTGGGTTTGATGGCCGGATGCAGTATCGGTGACGGCGTGCCGCACCACCTCGAGGTAGCTGTCGAATATCCTGGTGCCGCTATAAGCACCCCTGGCCTTGAGCAGGCGATGCAATTCGGGCAGGCGATAACAGGGAATGCTCGCCATAAAATGATGCTCGAGGTGGTAGTTCACGTAATTGGGCGCGAACAGGGCCCGCTCCAACCAGCCCGGCACTATGGTGCGGGCATGCTGGCGGGGATCCTTGTCCATCAGCTTCGGAACCGCACCATGCTCAGCGACCTGGCGCACCCGAATGACCAACATATATGAGGTGAGCAGTGAGCCAAACCAGAGCAGGTATAACCAGCCACCCAGGGTCAGCGCCAGCAGTATGTAGAGTATCAATTGCGCAAGAATCATACCCACGTAGGGCCTGGCTGCATCCCGTTTCTCCGCTTTGAATATACCCAGGGCGGATAAAAAATTGTACGACATGAGCTTGAAACCCGTTTGCCCGCTGATATCGCGCAGCAGTTTGCGACGAAAGCTGGCACGGCTTACCGGATACTTTTCGTAGTTGGCCAGGTCAGGATCATCCGCCGTACCCGCCGCGCGGTGATGCTCCAGATGGCTCCTGGCAAACAGCGTCAAATCCGAGAAGATGGGACGCGCTGCCAACCACTGCCCGACCAAACGGTTTACCACCGGGGAAGTAAAAAACGTGTTGTGGCCACAATCGTGCATTATCACGGCCAGCCCCAGTTGCCGCCCGCTGAGCAGCACAACAGCCAGAAGGATACCGAGAGGATTGGTCCATATAGAAGCGATGTAGAAAACCAGCCAGATAGACAGCCAGTTCGCCAACACCATCTGCCCCGCACGCCAATTACTTCTGGCGGTGAAATATCGAATCTCGTCAGGGTGCAGGTAATCACGAATGTTCATGCTTGCTCCTGCTCCGTACCCGGCTGTACCCAGGCGATATTACGCATGCATATTTCTTTATCCATATTTGTAATATTACAGATGTTTACTATATATGGAAACATTCGTAATATTTAGATGAAAGCCGCTATGCAGCGCGAGCCAGCCTCTCCCGGGCAAGCTTCGAATCCCGCCAGAGACGCCTATTTGATAGAGTAAAAACCCGGCCTTACCTCGATATCGCTATTGTTTCAGACAAGGGGCTGTACAAGCCCTCCCAGTCATAGGCGCTGACGGCCACATAGTAAGTACCCGCTGCCGGCAGCTCGAGACGATGCGCAAGCTGCGGCGCCGGCACAAATATAACGCCGAGCGCCCCCGCCGTGACCAATTCGGCGATATCGGCAGTGCTAACAAACTGCCCCAGTTCGGCGCCACTGCCCACGAACGTCGCCAGGGAAGGTATTCGGTCAGCGATGGTGCCGGTGATTCCACCGATATCCTTCTGCGGTAAAAAAAAGAGCACGTATCCGGCGATTTCCTCACTGGCCAGGGGAGTACCGTCCATGCGCGTACCAGGGGTATCCCACCCAAGGTTCACCCCTGTATTAACGCCGTTTAGCGTACCGCCATCTGCTGGCGGCTGGACTGTAGTATCGGCCGCCGCCACGAACTGAGCATTGCCCAGAGCACTGCCACCGCCGGAGCCCCCACCGCAGGAGGCGAGCACTAAGGCCATTTGCAGCACAAATGCCGCGCCGGCGGAAAACTTCAAACTCGGTTCCAGCCCCACTACTCGCACCTCCTGGTGCCCGATTCCC
>JAUXCW010000312.1 GCA_030618705.1 Gammaproteobacteria bacterium
TGCCGATATGGCTGCGCCCTATACGCTCTCCAGCGAGAGCCCCGCCATGGTAAACATCACACCCTTCAGCGAGTACCTGCTGGATGAGGCGCACAAGCTCAACACGCTCGATCCGGCGGGCCTCGCCGCGGAGCCCTGGCAACAGACCGCTGCGAAGAGCTATTTACAACTGGGAATCGGCGAATCCGCACACTGGATACGCATTGGCATCGACAATATCAACGAGCAAACACAAAAACGCCTGCTGGAGCTGACCAAGCCACTCATCGACTCAGTGGAGATCACGGTGGTCAATTCCGCCGGCACTACCCACTATCAGTTGGGCGCCATACAGCCTTTTGACGACAGGGTGATCAAATACCGCAACCTGGTGGTACCGATTACCCTGCCCGCCGGGGAAACGACCGAGGTGTACCTGCGACTGCAAACGAGCAAAATCCTCACCTTTTCGATCCGCCTGTTGACTCGCCAGGCACTGGAGCAACAGGCCCGAAGCGACTTGTTTATGTCCGGGCTCTATCTGGGAATGATGCTCTTTGTCGCCTGCTTCGCCGCTTATCGCTGGCTTCGCCACGGTGAGCCCGCGCAGCTGTACCTGTGCCTCGTCACCCTCGGTTTTATCCTGTTCAACGCGACACAGAGCGGCCTGGGCTACCAGTTTCTATGGCCTGAAAACCCGTGGCTAAACAATCTGGCACCCACCTTGTCCACCAACCTTACCGCAATTTTCGGCACTTTATTCGGCGTGGCATTTCTCTCCCGCTTTCATTTTCCGGAGCTCGCAAGGCGATGGTTGTTAGTGATGGCGGCCGCCAACGGGCTGCTGTTCCTGGCCGCTATGGGCCTGCCCTACGGTGCGGTGGTAAAACTTGCCCTGCTCACCGCTTTCGCCACCATGCTCCTCACCATCGCCAGTGCCATCGGCACTACCTTGCGCTATCGAAAACACACCACCACGTTTTTACTCGGCTGGCTGGCATTGTGCCTGGGTGCTTTCATCAGCTTGATGCACCTGCTGGGCGTCATTTCGCCGTCGCAGTTCGCCGAGCACAGTATCCTCATCGGCTCCGCCCTGGCACCGATGCTATGGACCCTGGCGATGTCGGATCAACTGGAATTCGAGGAGTCGATCAGGCTGGAGGCGCAATCCGGGGCAACGCGGCAAGCCGAACAGCGGGAATCTGAATTGCGTGACAGGCTGCGAATACAAGAGGATGAGAATCGCGGCTACAAGCACATGCTGAAAAAAGCGGACCGGCTCGACGGCGTAACCGGCCTGCTCAACATTACCGCCTTTCATCAAGAGATGGAAAGGGAACACCGGAGCGCGTTGCGACATGGCACTACGCTCTGCGTGGTGGCACTTGAAATCAGTGATTTACCGGATATCAACGAGTCCGCCGGACACCGTGCCGGCGATGCCTATCTTGCCGCCGTGGCGCGAGTCATCGCACAATCCCTGCAGCGCCCCGGGGACCTGGCCGGGCGAATTACTGGAAGCCGACTGGGTATCGTATTACCCTACACCGATATAGACGGCGCCCTGGAGGTGTTACAGCGCGTTAAAGCCGGTGTCCAGGCATGGCGGCAATCCAAGCCGTCAGCGCCGGCGGCACTAAAGCTCCGCGCCGGTATTGCCAGCACCGAAAACCGGCTGGCTCGACATGCTGATGACCTGATCGAATCCGCCATGGGGCAAATACGGGAAATTAGTGAATAAGCTGCTCTTGCCCCGGGAATAACATCCAGGCGGAAAAGCCCCGGGGCGTTGCAAACCGGCGACCACAACACTATCGAACCAGATCGAACCAGCCATGCCAAACACCGACAACAGTTTTCTTATCCGGCACGGCGCCACCCTGTTACTGGCGTTCTGGCTGCTGGGCTATATCCTGCCCCTTGGCTGGCGCCCCCTGGTACAGCCGGATGAAATCCGCTACGGCGAGATCGCCCGGGAAATGCTCAGCTCCGGCGATTGGGTGGTGCCGCGACTGGGCGGGCTGCGCTACTTCGAAAAACCGCCCCTGGGCCACTGGCTAAACGCCGCATCACAGTTCCTGTTCGGCGAAAACGCCTTCGGCGTCCGCTTCGCCTCCTCTCTGAGCGTGGGGCTGATGGGCGTTGCGGTATGGCGGTTTACCCGGCGCTACACCGGCTCCCCCAATGCCGGGCTGATCGCCGGCGTGGTATTTCTTTCAACTCCCGGGGCGCTCGCCGTCGGCACGTATGCCCTGCTCGACGGGATTGTCGCTCTCTGGCTCACCCTCGCCTTTATGAGCTTCTATCATGCTCTTCACGCACCCTCGCCTTTGACCGCGGCCAGACAGTACGCGGTTTTCGGCGCCATGTGCGGCCTGGCATTTTTAACCCGGGGGTTTTTAGCCCTGCTACTACCCTTTGCGGTGGTCGTACCCTACATGCTCTGGGAGAAGCGCGGCCGTGAACTACTGCGCCATGGCTGGGTTGCCATACCGGCGATGCTGGTGGTCGCCCTGCCATGGTCAGTACTCATTCACCTGCGGGAACCGGAGTTCTGGCAACACTTTATTCACGTTGAGTACATCCAGCGATTCACCGGTGAAACAGCCCTGGAGCCGATCTGGTACTACCTTCCCGTGCTGCTGGTGATCACCTTTCCGTGGCTGGCACTATTCGCGGGAAGACCCTGGCGCGCATTGCGCGATAGTCGCAGCCCGCATATTCGCTCCCTGATTCGTTACTGCCTGTGCTGGGGCCTGCTGGGCCTGGTTTTCTTTTCACTGGCGCCCGGCAAATCCCCCATGTACCTGCTGCCCTGCCTGCCGCCAATGGCGATCCTTCTCGGCGTCGGCGCTTCGCGCCTGATTGCAGAGGGCCAGGAGACCTTGTTCAATATCGCGCTGCAGTTCTGCAGGGTCGTCCTGGTATTGATGCTACTGGCCGCTGTCCTCAACTTTACCGCCGGGGTCGGCTCTCCCGCATGGCGGGTTCACGAGACGATACAATGGGTATGGTTCTGCGGTGTGCTATTGGCCTGGATATCGATACTGCGCCTGGCCATCGCCGCCCCGCTGGACGCTCGTCACTGGATTGTCGGCCTGGGCAGTATTCCGGTCTTCGCCTTTATTCCCCAGTACCTGCCGGAGCTGGTCTACGCCGGCAAAATGCCGGGGGTCTTTATGCAGGAACAAGTGCCGATAATCCCCGCCGATACCATCATCGTCACGGACGCCACCCTGCTCGGCTCGGCCAGCTGGTATTTTAAACGCACCGATATCTACCTGGCCGGCGGCATGGGAGAATACCAATACGGCCTCGGCTTTGCCGATGCACTCGATCGCCACATCCCGTTCAAGGATTTGCATCAGTTTATCCGCGAGGCCGACCGGCCGGTTGCCTATTTCGACAAATTTGGCGGCCGCCCACCGACCGATCTGCCCCCCGGCGCCAGCGAGGGCGTGATGGGGCGCTTTATCCTGTTCCGGCTGTATCCGCCCGCGGCGCCAGACGGCGGTTGACAAGTGATCACGGGGTGATTCAGTATTGTGCCATTGACCCGGCCCGTACACAGCAGACACGAGGATTAACACAATGAAATCAGTCAAGGTTCGCGACCATATGCTCAGCAAAAGGCATGCGATCCCGGACCAAACAGCACTGACCGACGCGGTGCGATTGCTCGGCGAGTTTAAATTAACCGGTTTACCGGTCATCGACTCCAGTGAACAGGTGGTGGGCTTTCTCTCCGAGCAGGATTGCATCAAGCATATCCTGGAGTCCTCCTACCACTGGGACGAGGTGGTCATGGTCAACGAGGTCATGCGCCGGGACGTACTCAGCGTCAAGCCCGACGATAGCGTGGTCGATGTCGCCTCCCGCATGGTTACCGACAAACCCAAAATCTATCCGGTATGTGAAGACGGCAAGCTGATGGGCGTGGTCACCAGGGCCAAGGT
>JAUXCW010000017.1 GCA_030618705.1 Gammaproteobacteria bacterium
GCACTATCGCCGTCTATGGCGCTCAGAAGACGGCGCGAATCTACGGCGAGATCGTAGCGATCCCGGAAAATCGCATCGTCGAAGCACAACATGAACAACGACTTCAACTGGGGGAACGGGAACTCCTCCTGCTGTACACCCCCGGTCACGCGCTGCATCATATCTGCATCGTCGACAGCAAAACCGGCCATATTTTCAGCGGCGATACCTTCGGCCTGTCCTACCGGCAACTCGATAGTGACAAGCGCCAGTTCATGTTTGCCACCACGACCCCCGTGCACTTTGATCCGGAGACCCTGCAAACATCGATAGACCTGCTCTGCTCTTACCAACCCGGGGCAATCTACCTGACACACTACAGCCAGGTGCGAGACATCCCCCGCATGGCGCTGGATTTGAAAGCCTGTCTCGAGGCCCATGTCGAGATTGCACGCTCCGCCGGCGGCGCCGGCCTGTCACGCATCGAACAAATTGTGTCCGGGCTGGAGGCATGGGTCAGGGACACTTCCCTGGCACAGGGCTGGAGTTTGCAAGGCGATGCCGCGGTCAGTTTTCTGGCAATGGACATCGACCTCAACGCCCAGGGCCTGAACATATGGCTGGAACGAACCGGGTAAACCCTGGCAGACCAGTCGACACCGGGAATCCACGTTTAAATGCGCCCGCAAATGAATCGCACGCTACTATCGCTACTGCTCTGCACGCTGCTCGCTTTACTGTCGACGATCGCCCGCGCCCTGGATGCGTATGCCATCGAGGTTCTGGACTCGCAAACAGACCGCGGGGTTTCCCTGGTCACCGTCGTCACCCCCGCGGGAAAAAGCTATGTCACTGACAGCAACGGCATCGTCGCTTTCGCGGAGGCCGAGCTCATGAATCGCGATGTGGTGTTTACGTTTTCCTCCTATGGCTACCGCAAATTCAAGCATACATTACACCCCGAGGCAGGGGGCAGTGGCGCCGCTCATATCCAGCGCCTCAATCGAGCGGAACGTCTGTACCGGGTCACGGGGGCGGATATTTACCGGGATAGCGTCCTGACAGGCGCTGCGGCACCCATTGCACACCCTTTATTCAACGCCAATGTAAAAGGCCAGGACTCGGTGCAATATGTCGTTCACAGGGGCAAGATATTCTGGTTCTGGGGCGATACTCTCTACATAAAACCCATCGGGCCGCTTAAGGCTAACTTACGGGCATCGGGGGCCACTTCCCTGCTGCCGTCCCGGGGAGGGCTCGACCCGGCAGCGGGTATCGATCTGGATTACTTCACCCGCAAGGGTTCAGTACGCGAAATGATGCCCCTCGACGACCCCGGCCTGATTTGGCTCGACGGTGTATTCGAGATTCAACCACCCTCCGGGGGCAAGCGCATTCTCGGACATTTCGTTCGCGTCAAAAGCTTTTTGCCGGAGTACAAGCTCTACGAGCAGGGCATGGCGATTTACTCGGATCTGAACAAGCGCTTCCAGCGCCTGCTCGACTATCCCCTGGATGCACCGATCACCCCACGGGGACACGCTTTTGAGTATTCATCGGAAGGCGAGGACTATATATATTTTAACTCGGCGTACCCCAATGTTCGCGTACGCAAGAATTGGCTGGCCATCACCGACATAGCCCAGTGGCAAGCTTACTCGCCGTTCCGTGAAAATACGCGCTACGACCCGGACAACCCACCCCTGGAACGGGACGGTAACGGCAAGGTCATCTATGGCTGGAAAAAAAACACCTCCCCACTAAGCCCGAAAATTATCGACCAATTGGTGAGTAACGGGTATATCGAGCGCGAGCAGACGCCCTTTCGCCTCGTAGAATGGGGTAGTGGAAGGGAGATATCCATGGCATTTGGGTCGGTAAACTGGAACTCCTATCGAGATAGCTGGATTATGATCGGCACCTCAGCGATGGATGAGAGTGCGCTGGGCGAGGTCTGGTTTGCCGAGGCCCCCGCGCCCGAAGGGCCATGGGAATATGCGGTAAAAATCGCCACCCATCACGGTCCCGATGGAAACTATACGTTTTATAATCCGGCTTCACCGCCGTTTCTCAGCCAGCAAGATCACAGGGTCATCTATTTTATGGGGACTTATTCAACCACGCCCTTTGGCACCGCCCCGGCCACACCGCTGTATGATTACAACCAGATAATGTACCGGCTGGATTTGTCGACCATTCCTCCCCTGGTTCAGGCCGCCGCAAACGATAACGAGTAAACATCAACGCTAGCTTCTGCATCCAACCCCAAAACCGAACCGCAGAATTTATCGGGGAAATTGCTTATACTGACAGCGGAAGTCCCTTTATTATCGTTGCCCACCGCGCCGGACAAATCGAATAAATAGCCCAGTGGTCATTTTGGCTATCACTCACCAGGGAACGGCATACTACTGGCATTGCGGGAACAAGCAGGATGCCGGGCCGAATCGCATGCCAAACGATCGAATAATAAACAACAATTTATGAGAACACCGACATCAGTGGCGGATCAACAGCATACATTTTGCGGCGACAGATGGGCCTGAAGCCGAATATTGGCGCCGCCGGGATCGGCAAATATGCCCCTGTCCTGCTAATTCTCGCTGCACTCGCGGGCTACCAGTTCGCGCACTACCACGCGATCAACCTGATCCTGGTGTGCGCCTCGATCGGGCTCTGCGCCTTTGCATTCTCCCTGATCAGCTTCAAGAAAGAAGTATTGAGCCGGGGTGAGATCATCATCCTCGCAATCGTTTTTTTGTTCCTTGCCTCCAGCCTCTGGTCCTATTCGCTCAACCCTACCGAACTGGCGAAGTACCGCGTAAAAAGATTTGCCATGCTGGCGCTGTGCGGGATCGGACCGCTGCTCTTTATCCAGCAGTTTATCCCCGGAGGGATCAATATACGCCACTTCAGTGTGGCCCTGGTCATCAGCACCGTCATCACGGGGCCTGCCGCACTCTATATATACTACTTCGTCGATGACGATTGGCGGGTCTCCCTGGGCCCCAATTATCCCACTATCTTTGGCGATATCGTCTCACTCAATGCGCTGTTATGTTTTTACCTGGCGCTCAACGAACGCAAATCCCAAATCCTCAGGCTTGCACTGTGTACAGGCGTGGTCTGCGCGCTCATGGGTGCTTACGCGTCCGGTTCACGAGGTGCCTGGCTGGGATTAGTCGTCGTCGCCCCGATTATCGTCACCACACAAACCCGGACATCCATCAAAGCAAAAATGGTGATGCTCCTGCTACTGTGCACAGGCATCTTGATAGCGTTTTACGCCAACAATACGATTTCAATGCGCATAGGCCTGTTGCCCGAGGAGATCGAGGATTATTTCCTATACCACAATGCGCTGAGTTCCAACGGCTTGCGTATTGAGTTCTGGAAAGCCAGTTTGCTGACCCTGCAACAAAGTCCCTGGCTGGGCGTGGGGGACCAGGAGCTGGGAAGCGCCTTCGCCGGCCTGATCGAGCAAGGGCAGGTCAGCCCGGCTGTGGCAAGCTTTGTACACGTGCACAACGATCTCCTGCAGCTGGCATATTCGAAGGGTATTCCGGGAGTGATTTTGTACTTCGCACTCATTGCCATGCCCCTTATGGTCGCCCCTCCCCGCTGGCGGAAGCCGGCACTGATCGTATCCTTTTCCTATCTGGTATTCGGCCTTACCGACAGCCTGTTTATTATCGAGATGTCGGTTGCGTACTATTTTTTCCTGACGGTTCTCATCATGAACCTCAGCCTCGAGCCTTCCTTACCAACGCCGTTAAGCCCACAGTGAACAAACGGTAGAATTGAAGCGCATACCGGCTTCTTGACGTTAACGTTAACGTCATTTAGACTGGGCGGCTCATCAACTGGGGTTCCGGCATGCCTGAGCAGCGCTTCAACATCTCCGATCTCGCCGGGGAATTCGAGCTCACCACCCGGGCCATACGCTTCTACGAAGAGAAAGGCCTGCTGGCACCCGCCCGCAACGGCCAGCAACGGGTATACAGCCTCTCCGACCGGGTTCGACTCAAGCTTATCCTGCGCGGCAAGCGTCTGGGCTTTTCCCTTGAGGAATGCCGCGAATTGCTGGACATGTACGATCCCGCCCACGGCAACACCGATCAATTGCGGCGACTGATGGAAAAGATCGACGCCAAGGAGGCCCAGTTACAAAGCCAGTTGCGCGATATCACCGGGATGCAAAAAGACCTCTCGGAGGTGCGGCAACGTTGCCAGCAGGCCTTGCATTCCCACCTGAAACCCACCGACTACGACCCGGACGGAGTCCTGCAATGAGTACCAGCTACCCCAGCCTGCAATTCAACCTCGGCGAAGACATCGACATGCTGCGGGATTCGGTGCGCCGATTCTGTCAGCAGGAGATTAGTGACCGGGCGCAACAAATCGATGCGGAAAACGCCTTTCCCATGGACCTATGGCGCAAGCTCGGCGATATGGGACTGCTCGGCATGACCGTCGCAGAGCGCTATGGCGGGACGGACCTGGGATACCTGGCCCATACCGTGGCGATGGAAGAAATCAGCCGCAGTTCCGCCTCGGTAGGCCTGTCCTACGGCGCCCACTCCAACCTCTGCGTCAACCAGATTCACAAGAACGGCAGCGAGGCGCAAAGGGAAAAATACCTGCCCCGACTCTGTAGCGGCGAACATATCGGGGCCCTCGCCATGTCCGAGGCCAATGCCGGCTCCGACGTGGTCAGCCTGAAGCTGCGGGCCGACAAAAAGGGCGACCGCTTTGTGCTCAACGGCAGCAAAATGTGGATTACCAACGGCCCCGACGCCGATACCTATGTCATCTACGCAAAAACCGACAGCAGTGCCGGCGCCCGCGGCATCACCGCATTTATCGTCGAACGTGAGCTGCCCGGGTTTTCCCGCTCTCCAAAGCTGGACAAACTGGGTATGCGCGGCTCCAATACCTGCGAGTTGGTATTCGAGGACTGCGAGGTTCCCGCCCAAAATATCCTCGGCGCTGAAAACCAGGGCGTCGCGGTCCTGATGTCCGGCCTGGACTACGAGCGCACGGTCTTGTCCGGCGGACCCGTCGGCATTATGCAGGCCTGCCTCGACCTGGTGATTCCCTATATCCACGATCGCCAGCAATTCGGCCAGAGCATCGGTGAGTTCCAGCTGATCCAGGGCAAGGTGGCCGACATGTACACCCACCTCAGCGCATCCCGCGCCTATCTGTACGCGGTCGCCCGCGCCTGTGACCAGGATCTGGAAAGTCGCAAGGACGCGGCGGGGGTTATTCTGTTTACCGCTGAACATGCAACCCGGATGGCCCTGGAAGCCATCCAGATTCTGGGCGGCAACGGCTATATCAACGATTTCCCCGCCGGCCGACTGCTGCGCGACGCCAAGTTATATGAGATCGGCGCGGGCACCTCGGAGATTCGCCGCATGCTCATCGGCCGCGAACTGTTCCGGGAAACCGCCTGAATCATGGCCACGCTCCACTCCAGCCTCGACACCGGCAGCGACGAGTTCCAGCGCAACAGCGCGGCACTAAAGCAACAATGTGCAGACCTGCGTGCGCTGGTCGAACAGGTCAAACTGGGGGGTGGCGCCCGATACAGTGAACGCCACCTGCAAAGGGGTAAGTTGCTGGCTCGCGACCGCATCACCGGCTTATTGGACAAGGGCTCACCCTTTCTCGAGCTGTCCCAGCTGGCGGCCTACCAGGTCTATGACCCGGAGGAGGTTCCTGCGGCGGGCATCATCACCGGCATCGGCCGTGTCAGCGGACAGGAGTGCATGATTGTCGCCAACGATGCCACCGTCAAAGGCGGCTCTTACTACCCGCTCACGGTGAAAAAGCATCTCCGCGCCCAGGCCATCGCCGAGCAGAATCACCTGCCCTGTATCTACCTGGTGGATTCTGGCGGCGCCAACCTGCCCCGCCAGGACGAGGTGTTTCCCGATCAGCAGCATTTCGGTCGCATTTTCTTCAACCAGGCCAATATGTCGGCCCGAAATATCCCCCAGATCGCGGTGGTCATGGGCTCCTGCACCGCCGGCGGCGCCTATGTCCCGGCCATGGCCGACGAATCGATTATCGTAAAACAACAGGGCAGTATCTTTCTCGCCGGCCCACCCCTGGTCAAGGCCGCCACCGGGGAAGTGGTCAGCGCCGAGGAGTTGGGCGGCGCGGAGGTTCACTGTCGCGTTTCCGGTGTCGCCGATCACTACGCCCATAACGACAGTCACGCACTGCAGTTGGCCCGTCGGGCCGTCGCTCGCCTGAACCGGGTTAAGCCCGTAGCCCTGGACCTGCAGGCTCCGGTCGAACCCCTGTACCCGGCAGAAGACATCTACGGCGTCATCCCCGAGGACAGTCGCCAACCCTACGACGTGCGGGAAATTATCGCGCGCATCGTCGACGGATCCGAGTTCGACGAGTTCAAGGCACTCTACGGAAATACCCTGGTATGTGGTTTCGCCCGGCTCTGGGGCTACCCCATCGGCATCGTCGCCAACAACGGCATCCTGTTTTCCGAGTCTGCCCAGAAGGGAGCGCACTTCGTCGAGCTCTGTACACAGCGGGGGATCCCGCTTTTATTCCTGCAGAACATCGCCGGTTTTATGGTGGGCAAACAGTATGAAGCCGACGGCATTGCCAAACACGGCGCAAAACTGGTAGCTGCGGTGGCCTGTGCAAAAGTGCCCAGGCTGACGGTGCTGACCGGCGGCTCCTTCGGCGCCGGAAATTACGGCATGTGTGGCCGCGCCTACGACCCACGCTTTTTGTTTATGTGGCCCAACGCCCGCATCTCGGTAATGGGCGGGGAACAGGCCGCAGGGGTACTGGCCCAGCTGAAACGGGACCAGCTGGAGAAGCGGGGCGAGCAGTGGAGCGAGCAGGAAGAAGCCGCATTCAAGCAGCCGGTGCTGGACACCTACAATGACCAGGGTCACCCCTATTACGCCTCGGCGCGCCTGTGGGACGACGGGGTCATCGATCCCGCGGATACCCGCATGGTATTGGGGCTGGCCCTGTCAGCGTGCCTGAACCGAAGTATCGAGGAAACGCACTTTGGCGTATTCAGGATGTAAGCGATGAGACAGCCGTGGAGAGAAACCCCATGACCAGTGGTGCGGTAAAATTGCGTGTGGACCGGGACGGGATCGCCACCCTGTTACTCGATCGCGCGGACCGACACAATGCCTTTGACGACGCCATGGTTGCCGATATGAGCGCGGCCTGTGAGCGGGTCGCCGCCGACTCCGCGCTGCGCGTGCTGATACTGGCCTCCAGTGGACGGCACTTCTCCGCCGGCGCCGATCTCGGCTGGATGCAGCGCATGGCAAGCTACGACTACGAGGACAATCTTCGCGATGCCAGGGCCCTGGCGGAATTGCTGCGGCGCCTCAATTCCCTGCCGCAAATCACTATCGCCCGGGTGCAGGGCGCCGCCTTTGGCGGCGCGGTCGGTCTGGTGAGCTGCTGCGATATGGCCGTCGCTACACCCTCGGCACGCTTCAGTCTCAGCGAGGTCAAGCTGGGGCTGATCCCCGCCACCATCAGCCCCTACGTGGTAGCGGCCATCGGTGCCCGCGCCGCTCGCCGTTACTTCACCACGGCGGAACCTTTTAGCGCCGATACCGCACTTCGACTCGGCCTGGTCTCCGAGATTGCCGAGCACGATGAGCTCGACCACTGCATCGGTAACTGGATAGAGGCCATCCTCGCCAACGGACCCAGGGCGGTTACCGCCGCCAAGCAACTGGTCGCCGAGATTGCCGACAAACCCGTCGATGCCGCAATGATCGAACATACCAGCGAGCGAATTGCCGGAATTCGCGTTTCGGCGGAAGGGCAGGAGGGGCTGAACGCCTTCTTGCAAAAACGTCAACCGCAGTGGGATAAGGGTTAGGTCACCGTGTTCAGTAAACTGCTAATAGCCAACCGCGGAGAGATCGCCTGTCGCATCATTCGAACGGCGCGACGCCTCGGCGTCGCCACCGTGGCGGTCTACTCCGATGCCGATCGCAGCGCATTACACGTCGAAATGGCCGACGAAGCACTGTATATCGGCCCCTCCCCTGCCAGGGAATCCTATCTCAATGTCGAGGCCATACTCGGTGCGGCCCGCAAAGCCGGGGCCGATGCAATTCACCCCGGTTACGGCTTCCTCAGTGAGAACGCCACCTTTTGCGCCAGCTGCGCCGAACAGGGTGTGGTGTTCATCGGCCCGCCTGCCTCGGCTATCGAAGCCATGGGCTCAAAATCCGCGGCCAAGACCATTATGCAGCAGGCAGGCGTTCCCCTGGTGCCAGGCTATCACGGTGAGGAGCAAGATACCGCCCACCTGAAAAGCGCGGCTGATGACATCGGTTACCCGGTCCTGTTGAAGGCGGTGGCCGGTGGTGGCGGCAAGGGTATGCGAGCGGTTGACGACGAACGACAGTTCGAGGCCGAACTCGCCGCGGCCCAGCGCGAGGCCGCCAATGCATTCGGCGACCAGGCCATGCTGATCGAAAAATACCTGCAGCGGCCGCGCCATGTTGAAATCCAGGTATTTTGCGACGATGCCGGCAACGGTGTTTACCTCTACGAGCGGGACTGCTCGATACAGCGTCGCCACCAGAAAATCCTCGAGGAAGCACCGGCCCCGGGGCTCGACGAAGACTTGCGCCGGCGCATGGGCGACACCGCCGTCCAGGCAGCAAAAGCGATCGACTACCGCGGCGCCGGTACGGTCGAGTTCCTGCTGGACCGCGACGGCGAGTTCTACTTTATGGAGATGAACACCCGCCTGCAGGTCGAACACCCTGTCACCGAGATGATCACCGGGCTCGACCTGGTGGAATGGCAATTGCGGGTCGCCGCCGGTGAGCCCCTGCCCCTCTGCCAGGCCGAATTGACCCTGGACGGCCACGCCTTTGAAGCACGCATCTACGCCGAGGATCCGCTCAGGGACTTTTTACCGGCCACCGGCACCTTGTCCTATCTCAGTACGCCGACGGAATCCCGACACGTTCGCATCGACTCCGGTGTGCGCCAGGGCGATGAGATCAGCGTCTACTACGACCCCATGGTGGCCAAGCTGGTGGTCTGGGACGAGAGCCGCCCCCGGGCACTGCAAAGGCTGGCCAATGCCCTGGCGCAATTTCGCATCGGCGGCCTGACCACCAATATCGACTTTCTCTACAATCTCGCAAGTAGTGCCGCCTTTCACCGGGCGGAACTCGATACCGGGTTTATCGAGCGCCACCGGGAGGAGATCTTCCACCAGCGAGCCGACGACCCGGGTAGCACGATTCCCCTGGCGGCACTCTATCTGGTGCTGGCACAGCAAAGGGATGCAACGCGGGCCGGTGCGCCCGGGAAAGACCCCTGGTCCCCGTGGAGCGAGGCCAACGGCTGGCGGCTCAATGAACCCCACCTGCACCGCTACACATTGTTGATCCAGGGCGAGTCCCGCGAGGTGAGCATCGAACAACAAAATCGGCGCAAGGGCAGAAGCTACCTCGTCAGCTACGACGGTACCACGGTTCGCGCCAGCGGTGAATTGCAGGGGGATCTCCTGCTGGCCGACCTGGAGGGACATCGGCTGCAGGCGACTATCGCCGAATACGAGGGGGACTACAGTCTCTATACCACCGGCGCCGCTATCCAGTTTAGCCTCGCCTCCGCCGACCTGGGTGAGGAAGACAACACAGCAGACCCCAACAGCCTCTGCGCGCCGATGACCGGCACCATAGTATCTTTGTTAGTCGACGAGAACAGCGCGGTAGCTCGCGATGACCCGCTGTTGGTGATAGAGGCCATGAAGATGGAGCACACCATACGCGCGCCGGCGGACGGGCGGGTGGTCGACTTCTATTACCGTGCCGGCGAGCTGGTCGACGGCGGCGCACACCTGCTGGAGTTCCGCGCCGATGAATGAGCTGCCCCACCGGGTAAAAATTGTCGAGGTAGGCCCCCGCGACGGACTGCAGAACGAAGCGCGGCCGGTTGCCATCGAAGACAAACTGACCCTGATCGAAATGCTCAGCAGCGCGGGCCTGCGCCATATCGAGGCCGGTGCTTTCGTCAACCCGGCCTGGGTGCCGCAGATGGCCGATAGCGGCGAATTATTTCATCGTCTGCGGAGAGACCCGGCGGTCAGCTATAGCGCACTGACACCCAATCTCAAGGGCTTCGAGCGCGCACTCGAGGCCGGGGTAAGCGAGGTCGCCGTATTCGCCGCCGCCTCGGAGACCTTCAGCCAGAAAAATACCAACTGCTCTATCAGCCAGAGCCTGGCTCGCTTCGAACCCGTGATGGAAGCAGCCGCAAATACAGGCATTGCGGTGCGGGGCTATGTCTCCTGTGTCGCCGGTTGCCCCTATGAGGGTGAGGTGCCGGTCGCCAGCGTGGTCGAGGTGGCCCGGCGCCTGGCGGATATGGGCTGTTACGAGATTTCACTGGGCGATACCATCGGTGTGGGTACCGCCGCTCACTTTCGCCGCCTGCTCGAGGCCGTCGGCGCAGAGCTGGCAATGGAAATACTGGCCGTGCATTGCCACGACACCTATGGCCAGGCACTGACCAATATATACGCCTCGATGCAAATGGGTGTCGCCGTGGTGGATAGCTCCGTCGCCGGGCTGGGCGGCTGCCCCTATGCCGAGGGCGCCAGCGGCAACGTCGCAAGCGAGGACGTGGTTTACCTGCTGCAAGGCCTGGGCATCGAGTGCGGCGTCGAGCTGGACGCCCTGATCGCCGCGGGTAATTTTATTTCCCAACGTCTCGGCCGACCCAGCCAATCCAGGGTTGCTCGGGCCCGCAGTGGCGTGGCATCGTGAATCGACCACTGTGGACGCCGTCACCCCAACGCCGGGACGGCAGCCAGATGGCGCAATTCCACCGCCATGTGGCCGCAAAATACCAGCTGCAACTGGCAGATTACGAGGCCCTCCACCGCTGGACTGTCGAGCACCGCGAATTATTCTGGGCCGAGATCTGGCAACTCGGCGAGGTGATTCACTCCAGGGCTTATCACCAGGTTTTGCCCCACGACGCCATGCCCGGCGCCGAATGGTTTAGCGGTAGTCGCCTCAACTTCGCCGAGAACCTGCTGCGCTATCGCGATCAACACACTGCACTGGTATCGCTGCTCGAAGACGGCAAGCGCCGCACCCTCAGCTATGGTGAGTTGTACCAGCAGGTGGCGCAACTGGCCGCCTGGTTGCGCGCACGGGGGATCAAGGCGGGTGATCGCGTGGCCGGTTTTTTACCCAATATTCCCGAGGCCGTGGTGGCAATGCTGGCCTGTACCAGTATCGGCGCGATCTGGTCTTCCTGCTCGCCGGATTTCGGCATCAACGGCGTACTGGATCGCTTTGGCCAGATCGAGCCACGCATCCTGATTACCACCGATGGCTACTTCTACAACGGCAAAGCGATCGATTGCCTGCAGCGAGCAAAACAACTCCTGCAACAGATACCGGCCATCGAACAGCTGGTCGTGGTCCCGCTGCTTACGCAACAACCCTCACTGGAGGGTATGGATTGCGCGCAACTGTATCCTGACTGCCTCGAGCCGACGGTACAGGAACTGTCCTTCGAGCAGCTGCCCTTCGACCACCCGCTCTACATCCTCTTCTCTTCCGGCACCACCGGCGCGCCCAAGTGCATTGTCCATGGCGCCGGCGGGACCTTGCTACAACACCTGAAGGAGCACCGCTTACACACCGATATCCGCCGCGACGATGTGTTTTTTTACTTCACTACCTGCGGTTGGATGATGTGGAACTGGCTGGTATCCGGCCTCGCCAGCGGCTGCACCCTGGTTTTGTACGACGGCTCACCTTTTGCGCGGGACGGCCGGCGCTTGCTCGATGCCATCGACGAGGAGGGCATCACGGTATTCGGCACCAGCCCACGCTATCTTGCCGCGCTGGAAAAAGCCGGACAAAAGCCATGCCGGAGCCATCGCCTCGATTCACTCCACACCCTATTGTCCACGGGCTCTCCCCTGCCCCGGGACAGCTTCGAGTATGTCTACCGCGATATAAAAGCCGAGGTGTGCCTGGCCTCGATTTCCGGTGGTACCGATATTGTTTCAACCTTTGTGCTCGGCAACCCCATGTTGCCGGTTTACAGTGGCGAGATTCAGTGCCGGGGTCTGGGCATGGCCGTGGAAATATGGGATAAACAGGGTGCCCCCGTCGAGCAGGGCAAGGGCGAGCTGGTTTGTAGTCGTGCCTTCCCATCCATGCCGGTTAGATTCTGGAATGATGTCGATGGCGAGAAATTGCGCCGGGCCTATTTTAGTCTCTACCCGGGGGTCTGGGCCCAGGGCGATTATGCCGAGCTCACCACTCACCAGGGTATTGTCATCCACGGACGCTCGGATGCCGTACTCAACCCGGGAGGCGTTCGTATCGGCACGGCGGAGATCTACCGCCAGGTCGACAAACTGGAGCAGGTGGTGGAAAGTGTCGTGATAGGCCAGCAGTGGCAGGACGATGTCAGGGTCGTGTTGTTCGTAGTATTGGCGCCGGGCCTCACTCTGGATGACGAGCTGCGCCGGCTCATTCGTCACTGCATCAAGACCGGTGCGAGCCCGCGTCACGTGCCCGCAAAAATAATCCAGGTCGCCGATATTCCACGGACTCTCAGCGGTAAGCTGGTCGAACTCTCCGTGCGCGACGTGGTACACGGTCGTGAAATTAGTAATCTCGACGCTCTGGCCAACCCCGGAGCATTGGACAATTTTCGCAATTTAACCGAGCTGGATAAGGAGTAGTAGCCATGTTACCCAGAAATCTTTTTTCCTCTGAGCACGAACTTTTTCGCGACTCGGTAAGAAAATTTCTCGCCGCCGAAGCCGTACCCCACCACGAGGAGTGGGAAAAGGCCGGCCAGGTAAGCCGCGAACTCTGGCTCAAGGCCGGTGAGCAGGGATTTCTCTGCCCCTGCGTGCCAGAGCAATACGGCGGCGTCGGTGCGGACTGGCTCTATACCGCCATCGTCGATGAGGAGATCTCCCATTCCGGTTGTACCGGCATCGGCTGGGGATTGCATTCGAATATCGTCGGACCCTACATCGAACATTACGGCAGCGAAGAGTTAAAGCAGAAGTTCCTACCGAAAATGGTCTCCGGAGAATGCATCACCGCCATAGCCATGACCGAACCCGGTGCCGGCTCGGACCTGCAAGGGGTGAAAACCAGCGCAGTGCTGGACGGCGACGAATATGTGCTCAATGGATCGAAGACCTTTATTACCAACGGCCAGTTGGCGGATATGGTCATCGTCGTCGCCAAGACCGATACCAGCGGAGGGGCCAGGGGCATCAGCCTGATTCTGGTCGAAGCCGGTACGCCGGGCTTCAGCAAGGGCCAGAACCTGCACAAGGTCGGCATGAAAGCCCAGGACACCTCGGAGTTATTCTTCCAGGATGTGCGCGTACCAAAGGGCAATTTATTGGGGGAAGAGGGCCAGGGCTTTGTCTACCTGATGCAGGAGTTACCCCAGGAACGCCTGGGTGTCGCGGTGGGCGCCATCGCCGCGGCCGAGGTGGCGCTGGATCACACGGTGAACTACGTCAAGGAGCGCAAGGCGTTCGGCAAGCCCATCGCCGCCTTCCAGAATACGCAGTTCAAACTCGCCGAGATGAAAACCGAAATCACCGTCGCCAGGGCGTTCCTGGATCGTTGTATGGAGCTGCATCTCGAGGGTCAGCTCGACGTCCCCACCGCCGCGATGGCCAAGTTGCATTGCACCGATTTACAATGCAAAGTACTCGACGAATGCGTCCAGCTACACGGTGGTTACGGCTATATGTGGGAGTACCCGGTCGCCCGCGGCTGGGCCGACGCCAGGGTGCAACGCATCTATGCGGGCACCAATGAGGTGATGAAGCTGGTTATCGGGCGAGACGTCTTGAAGTGAATGGCACTTACATAAGCGAAAAGCCAATAAGACAAGGCGTTCAATATCACAGTTGAGCAAGGAATCGGAGCTCCCAGCTCAGGACTCGCCGTAAATACATCCATGTAGGCTCGGGCGCCGGGTCCAACCGGCGCACGGTCCTGTTCTGGAAGCCCCAATCCCTACGTTAATATCGCTAAAGTAAGCACCATTCGCATTAAAGTGTTTTTACATGGAGAAAGACATGCAAACCTATGACAAGTTCTATATTAACGGCGAGTGGGTAGCCCCCGCGGAAGAAAACCTGCTGGACGTCATCAACCCGGCGACGGAGCAGCCTGTCGGTCGCATCGCCCTGGGCAATGCCACGGATGTAGACCGCGCCGTTGCCGCCGCCAGGGCGGCCTTCGACAGTTATTCGCAGACCAGCCGCGAGCAGCGCATCGAATTGCTCGAGCGCATCATCGAGGTTCACCAGAAGCGGATGGAAGATATGGCGCAAGCCATCTCCGCGGAGATGGGCGCGCCAATCACCCTGGCGCGAACAGCCCAGGCGCCCTCGGGTGTACAACACCTTGCGACAGCACTGGAGGCACTGCGCGGGTTCGAGTTTGAAGAGCGCCTGGGTGAGGTCACCGTATTCAGGGAGGCGATCGGGGTCTGCGGTTTGATCACCCCCTGGAACTGGCCCGCCAACCAGATTTCCTGCAAAGTCGCCCCGGCCCTGGCAACGGGATGCACCATGGTGCTGAAACCCTCCGAGGTCGCCCCCCTGTCCGGCATTGTCTGGGCAGAGATCATGGATGAAGCCGGCGTTCCTCCCGGCGTGTTCAACCTGGTAAACGGCGATGGGCCCGGTGTCGGCGTTCCGCTATCCTCGCACCCCGATGTCGATATGATGTCATTTACCGGCTCCACCCGCGCCGGTATTTCCGTCGCCAAATGTGCCGCGGACACGGTGAAGCGAGTAGCCCTGGAACTCGGCGGCAAGTCGCCGAATATCGTACTGCGCAGCGCCAATCTCGAACAGTCGGTCGGCGCAGGCGTGATGCATGTCATGCACAATACCGGCCAATCCTGTAACGCGCCCACTCGTATGCTGGTACCCGCGGAATCGATGGAGCAGGCCGCTCAAATCGCCGCGGCGACGGTACCGGCACTTGCGGTCGGCGACCCCGGGGACGAAGCGACATTTATGGGCCCCGTGGTATCCGAAGCCCAGTACAACAAGATACAGGGCCTGATACAACGCGGTATCGAAGAGGGCGCCGAACTCGTCTGTGGCGGCCTCGGCAAACCCGCCGGCCTGGAGACAGGCTATTATGTACAGCCCACCGTGTTCGCCAGGGTAAATAACGATATGACTATTGCGCGAGAGGAGATCTTTGGCCCGGTGCTTTCGATCCTGCCCTACGAAACCGAGGATGAGGCGATCGCTATTGCCAATGACACGGAGTACGGCCTGTCGGGCTATGTCCAGGGTGAACTGAAAGAGGCGCAACAGGTCGCCAGGAAACTACGTGCAGGAATGGTACATATCAACGGCGCGCCACTGGATCCCGCGGCACCTTTTGGTGGCTACAAAAAGTCCGGTATCGGTCGCGAATGGGGCGTATACGGTTTCGAGGAGTTCCTCGAGACCAAGGCCGTTCCCGGTTACTAAAAAGCCGGGCTCTGGGTTGATCTACTGGCCTGGAGTGGCATGGGGCGAGTGGCCAACCTGAACGCGGCGGGAACAAAGTAAAAGGATAACAGGGACGTCAGTAAAGTACCGCCGGCAATCACCACGGCAAAGGGCGGCCAAAAATTCCCGCCGCCCAGCACCAGCGGCATAAAGCCCCCCACCGTGGTGATGGTGGTGGAGGCTATGTGGCGGGTGCAGACCATAACCGCGGCATAAATGGCGTCTTCGTCTCCCTCGCATGCAGCCGGACTTGCCTTGAGTTCAGCGAGAATGACTATCGCCGCATTGATCGCCAGGCCCATCAAACCCATGAGCCCGACAATAACTATAAAACCAAAAGGATATCCGACCAGGTATACGCTCAACATACCCATAGCCGCCGACTGAAACGCCACCAGGAAGACAATGATACTGAGGCGAAACGAGTTGAAGATCAGTACCACGGTAACCACGAGAAGCGTCAATACCACGCCGACATAGGCCAGCAGGTTGCCCACCGACTCGTCGCGCTTGGCCGACTCTCCACCCAGCTCCAGCAGATAACCTGCGGGTAGTTGAAATTCACTGCTCTGCAGTCGCTGTTGAAATTGCTCGAGTACGATCTCGGGTAAGAGGCCCATATCGATATACGCCTCGACGGTATTGATACGCCTGCCGTCCCGGCGGGCGATATTGGATCGAGCGGGCGCCAGCCGAAGCTCGCCGAGGGAGCTGAGTGGAATATTGGTCATGGTGCCGGAAGCACTGCTTGTCGCTGACACCAACTGGGTACTGGCGAGCTTACGGTAGAGTCCGCGCTCATCATCGGTAATACGCAAGCGCACAGGCAATTCCTCGGTGCCCTCAACCACCGAGCCCCGAATACTGCCAGACAGCGAATCACGCAACTGGGCGGCAATATCCTGCAGGCGCAAGCCGGCCAATTGCGCCTCCTCCTCCCGGACATCCACCCATATCTTGGGTCTGGCGGCGTCCTGGGTCATACGGGAGTGCAACACCCCGGGCACCCCGGACAGGATCGCCCGCAGTTCCTCACCGAGGCGTTTGAGTGTATCGAGATTGTCTCCATACAAGCGCAGCTCGATCGGAGCGTTATAGGGCGGCCCCTGGTCCAATTTGCGCACGAGGATCTGGGCGCCGGGAAACCGCCGGTCGAGCTGTTGCTGCAGCGATTGAATCGCCCTGTCCGCGGCCTGGTAATCACGGGTCGTCACCATGGCCTGCGCATACTGGGGCATGCCATCCTTGTTTTGCACCAGGTTGTAGTAAAAAGAAGGGGCGCTGTTGCCGAGAAACCACTGGGTTTCCACAATGCCGTCCTGGGTATCGACCACCTCATCGATGCGTTCAACCAGCGCCAGGGTAGAATTTATACTGGCCTGTGGATTGTTGAACACCTCGATGTGAAACATATCCCGATCCGCCGCCGGGTAAAATTGCTCGGTCATCGACTGACCGGCGGCAATACCCACCACGGACAGGACAAGCACGGCGGCGATGCTGAGTACCGGGTTGGCAATCGACCAACGCAGTGTACGACCGAAAGCCGCTTGTACGCGGGGCATGTCGACACCGTGGTCATACCAGTGGTGCTCCCCTTGTTCCGCTCCCTGCAGAAACCTGCCCGCCAGGCCGACCACAATGGTATGGGAAATAAGATAGGAGCCGACCAGGGAAAATATCACCGTCAATGCCAGGCTGCCGACAAACTCTCCCCCCGGGCCCGGCATCAGGACTATGGGCATAAACGCCAGAATCGTCGTCAAGGTCGAGCCCAGCAGGGGCAGCCAGTAGTGCACTACCGCTTCACTGATAGCCTCCAGGCGACCGAGCCCACGCTGGCGGTCTTTAGCGATGGCATCGGTCATTACGATCGCATTGTCCACCACGATACCCAGCGCCACGACCAGGCCGGCGACCGACATCTGGTGGATAGCCACTCCGAATAATTGCATGCTGAACAGGGTGAAGCACACCACCAGCGGCAGGGAAAGCGCCACTATCAGTGCAGCGCGCCAACCGAGGGTCAACAACAGTACGGCCAGGATGACGCAGAAGCCAAGGGCTATATTGCCCACGAGCTCACCCAGGCGGGCCTCGGTATAGCCGCTTTGACTGAACAGGGTTCGCAGTTCGATATCCGAGGGTAGCTCGTACTGGAAGCCTCGCAGCGTGGACTCCGCACTTCGGGTCCAGCTGTCGATGCGAACATCGGCTCGAATGCGCGCCGCGACGACCACCGCCCGCTCGCCGTCTATAATCGCAATTTCAGCGGCGGGGGTGCGCTGGTGGCGTTCAACTCTGGCAATATCACCCAGGCGGACGATTTCACCGGACTCACCGTGCTTGAGCGGAATCAGGCGAATACGCTCCCGTGAGTCGAGCGCACCGGAGACTTCCAGCTGCCACTGGTAATCCCGGTGATACAGCTGCCCCGCGGCCACCTTGGCGTCCGCTCGACCTATCGCCGCGCTGATATCCGCGGCGGTGAGTTGCAGTGCCGAGGCCTCGGCAATATCCACCGTCACCCGGTATTCCTCCTCGGGCTCGCCGAAGCGATCGACATACTCCGTACCGGGCAAATTGCTGAAGCGGTTTTCCAGCTCCTGGGCATAACGTCCCAGGGCATTCATGTCCGTGTGACCCGGGTCGCGCCAGCGCAGAGAGGTGATAATGGTAAATGCCGAAGTACGCTGATCATTGAACAGGGGCGTGCCCGCACCGGCGGGCAGCTGTGGGATGATGTCGTTGATCTTATCCCGCGCCCTGGCCATGACCGGTTCGGTATCGTAGATTGTGTCGAGTAACTCAATACTGACAATCGACAGGCCGGGGCGGGAATTGGAGTGAATATGCTCTATTTCATCAAGTTCACGCAGTTTAACTTCCAGCTTTTCGCTGACCAGGGCCTCCACCCGCTCGGCGCTGGCACCGGGAAAAGGAGTGATAATCGTGGCCCAGCGGTTGCTGAGATGGGGGTCTTCGCTACGCGGTAGGGAGTTGAGGGCGCCCAGGCCGGCCACCAACAGCAGGGCGATGCCCAGGCTGAGCAGGCGCGGATTACTTGTGCCGCGGGCAAACATTAGTGCACTGCCAGCTCATCGGCGGCGACCAGCTGGCCCGGAACCACACGGTGCAGACCACCGGTAATAAGCTGCTTGCCGTCCAACTCGCCGGCGACATAGACGCGCTCCCCCTCGGTGTGCAACACCCGGGCATTCACGGCGACGACCCGATAAATACCATCGCCGACGAGCTCGACCAAATAACAGTTCCAAAGCCCCCGCATACCGTCGATCAGCGCGGAAACCGGCAACCAGTAACCCTCTTCGTCACGCCTTTCTGACAGCATCAACAGGGCCAGCTCACCGTCCCGCGCCTGCTGTATCGGTAGCACCAGGCGCAGTTTTACCGTGCGGGTTATCGCATCGAGATCGGAGCCGACGGCAACCAGGGCGGCGGCGTAAGTGTCCCGCCCCACCGTGATGTCGTAGTCACCCCCTGGCTCCAGGCCAGTCGCCATATCCACGGGCACGCCGACGACGACTTCCAGTTGGCCGGACTCCAGCAACTGGAATACCGGCACCCCGGCAGCGGCCACGGCGCCCTGGTCCAGATAGCGCCGGCTGATGACGCCAGTATAGGGGGCAACCAGCACGGCCTTCTCCAACCGCAACTGATTGGCACCGAGACTGGCTTGCAGACGCTCAATCGTCGCCAACAGCACTTGCTTTTCGGCGGCCAGCTCATCGAGTTTCTGCTCGGCGGTAAAACCCTTTTGCACGAGGGACTGCTGCCGCTTCAAGCTGGAGCGAACCAGTTGCAATCGGGCATTTACCTCGCTGAGTCGCGCCGTGAGCTCCCTGCCCTCTACCTTAAGCAGTCGATTGTCCAGTTTCGCCAGAGGCTGGCCGGCGACCACGGCATCGCCCTGATTCACCAGCAGGGTATCGACCTTGCCGCCCTGCTCGAAGCCGATATCGACTCGCTGGGCCGCCTTGACCCGGCCCACAAAGCGGCGATTCAACTGATAGCTGCCCATGTGTTCGGGCACCATCGTCGCCACATGCAACACCCGCGATTGCAGCACCGGCGTTGGTTTTTCGCAGGCCAACAGGCTCATAGCGAACAATACCGGCAACAGAACCCGAAACCGCATGGCGCCACCGACAAGGCCCTTGTTCCCCCCGGGGGATAACATTTCCATGGGCACATGGTAAACTAGACCGTCCAGTCTAGTAAATGGTTGCAGTATAAAATGATTAAAACCATTCGCAGCAAGAGCGAACAGAAGCGACAAAAGGTTCTTGAGGCCGCCATTGAGCTATTCGTGGTACAGGGTTTCCACAATGCCAGCATGGACCAGATAGCACTCAGGGCCGGGGTCTCGAAACAGACCGTCTACAGCCACTTCAGCAGCAAACAGGAACTGTTCAAAAACGCGATCCAGACCCGTCGCAGCGATTACGAGCTCTCCGACGCATCCCGGCTGGACGACAGTGCTCCGCCCCGCGAATCCCTGCTGATAATGGCACAGGCACTGCTTGGGCTGTTGCTCAGTGACGACGGTATCAGGGCCAACCGCGTGTGCTGCGCGGAAGCGGAATCTCACCCGGAAGTCGCCGAGGTATTTTTCAAGGAGGGGCCGGAACATATTACCAACCTGTTGACCCACTATCTGCAGCGGCAGGTCGACAGCGGTCGCCTGTCCATTGCAAACCCCCGCCACGGCGCCATCCAATTTTTATATATGGTCAAGGGAGAGGCCCAGATGCGGGCCTTGCTCAACCAAAAACCCTGGGATAGCAGCGAAGTAAGTGCTTACTTGAACAGCTGTGTTGAAATGTTCCTGAAAGCCTACGGTGTCGTTGCCGAAACCTGCTAGCGAAGCGGCCAGGCCCGCGCCACCGGGCCCGGCGGCGGGAAGTGGCCGGTCAATTCATGCAGCACATGGTACGCGAGCCAGAATACAACACTGCGGGGCAACTCCGGCTGTTGCGAATGAACCGCCGATGTCACAGCCGCGATGCTTTCGTGCTGCCCGGATTGCCACTCCCGAAAAATGAGGCCGGCGATATCCATGCTGTTGAGCTTCTCGTCGTCGTAGCGGCAATCAGTACTGTCGTTCATGGTTCACCCCTGCCGTCCCGGCAAGCCTAACACCGGGCGCTTTAACATTCTCCATATTCTGTTGTTTCTTCTGTCGTGTATCGCGAACTGCGCCCAGGTGAAGCGACTAGTCCTCTTCGTCGTCCCGCCGCTCCTTTCCGGTACGCCGCTCGATCGCCGGTGGCAGCTTCATCGCCACCTGACGACGGTCGTCGCCGGTTTTGCGTTCCTCCAGAGAGCCCTCAATTTTGCTTACCACGTCTTTGGTGATTTTTGGATCTTCTGCCATAAATCCTATTCCCCTGTGTAACAGCCAGGATGATGTACGGGCCATGGAGCCTCTGCAACATGAACCTCTACAACAACAGCTTGCCATACCTATGTAACCAAAGGTTAGACCCTGTTATCCGATTTCGCGAACCAGTTCACAAAATTTTTTATCAGTAGGCCCGGGGTGTGAGACTAACCGACCCGCTCCAGGGGAAAACCCTGGGGAAGCTGCAACTCGATGGCCACCGGGAGGTGATCGGAAAGGGTAAAATCGGGCGTCCAGGTGTCGGTAACCTGGATGCTATCACTTACCAGTATATGATCCAGGGTTCGGCGCGGAGACCAGCTGGGAAACGTTTTCCCCCGGCTGCATGAAGGAGAGTACAGCCCGCTGGCCCGCAGCGGGCTATTATCCAGTAGATCCTCGGCATGGGTATTCATATCACCCATGATCACCACGTGCTCGAATTGCTCGATCAGCTGGTGAATATAGGTGAGCTGCCGCTGCTGGCTGCGTCGGCCCAGGGCCAGGTGCAGGTTGATCACGATCAGGTGATGGTTTTCATCGCCATAGCGCATAAAAATCGCACCCCTGCCCGGCATTGTTCCAGGCAGCTTGTGCTGCTCCACGCCTATGGGTTTTATCCGGCTCAGCAGGCCGTTGCCATAGCGCCCGAAGCTACCAAAATCCCGGGTGCACTGCTGATACCAGCAGGGGAAATTACCCAGCTTCGCCAGGTATTCAACCTGGTTGACGAAGCCGCTGCGCAAGCTGCCACCATCTGCCTCCTGCAGCCCCACCAGATCGTAGTTTTTTAATAAATCGGAGATGCGATGCAGATTTCGAATTTTGTCTTTTCCCGGCAGGATATGCTGCCAGCTACGAGTAAAATAGTGCCGGTAGCTCTGGGTTTCCATACCCGCCTGCATATTGAAACTGAGCAAGCGCAGCCGGGATTCTCCGGCGACCCTGGAGCGCCGGGACGCGTGGGGCTCGAAGCGAATATTGCTCTGGGGAATTCCCGTCGACATCTGTGCTGCTTCCAATAGTGTTGTGACCACGACCGCTGTGAACTACGCTCACTGCATAGCAGTGTATACGCCAGAATAGAGATGGCAAATGGCCGGTGCCTGACACCGAATACCCGGCTGGAATCATTAAAAACTGCAGGGCTTGAATGGCTTATTTTTATCTCTTTCTCAAATCTCTCGCCATGCCCCCGGGCCTGTTTATCCTGAGCGGTATAAGCAGCCTGCTGTGCTATCGGCGCTGGCCGCGCTTCGCCCTGTCTCTGCTCTGGGTTTCAATCATCGCCCTCTACGCCATCAGCACCCTGTACGTGGGCAAGCACCTGACCGCCTGGCTGGAGCCCGACCACGCCGTAACGAGAGAGGAAATCGAGGACTTCCAGCCCCAGGCCATCGTCGTGCTGGGTGCCGACCGCAACAACGACAGCCCCGAGTACGCCGGCGCGGACACCGCGGGGGGCCACTTGCTGATACGCTTGCGTTACGGGGCGCATCTTCATCGCCAGACCAGTTTGCCGATACTGGTTAGCGGAGGCCCGGGTTATTACGACCGCACCCCGCAGGCCTGGTTTATGGCGGAAATTCTCGAACAGGAATTCCAGGTTCCGGTAAGCTGGCGCGAGAGCAAAAGCCTGACTACTTGGGAAAACGCCGCCTATAGCCGGGCCATTCTGCAGCGGGCGGGTATACGTCGCATCCTTCTGGTAACCCAGGCATTCCATATGCCCCGCTCACTGGAAATCTTCTCCCAATTCGGTTTCACCAACCTGGCGGCGCCCACCGGCTTCCTGGGGCAGTCTTCCCAAACCAATATCACCGACTTCTACCCCGGCAGTGCTGGATTCCTGCTTTCCTGTCTCGCCCTGCATGAAATGGCCGGGCTCATCTACTACCGGGTCAAGGGCCTGATAGTCGACGTTAGAAACTGAGGCGAGACGGCGCCGCTCACTACTGCTGCGCGGCGCGCTCTTTCTCGACCAGGAAATCGACGACCTTTAACATTTCTGACTGGCCTCCGGCCATGCCGCCCGATACCCGGTACTTGCCATTGACCAATAACTCGGGAGTGCCTTCTATCTGCGTGCTTCTGGCCCTGGCATCGGCCTGGCGCACCAGGCTGGAAACGCCGAAGGAGTTGAACGCCTTGCGGAAATCAGCATCCTCCACGCCGTATTGAGCAAAAAAAGCGGCCAGTTCATCCTCGTTATCCAGCCTGGCCCGGGGGGAAGCATTGAGCGCTGCAAACAGCGGTTCGTGCACCTTATCGAGGACGCCAAGGGCCTGGGCGGTAAAGTAAGCCTGGGCATGAACTTTCATCGGCTCATTCCACATGGCCGGGGAGCCTACCAGATAGACATCGTCGTCCTGCCTGGCCTGCCAGGCGCTCAGGGCCGGCTCAAAATGAAAGCAGTGCACACAGCCATACCAGAAAAA
>JAUXCW010000298.1 GCA_030618705.1 Gammaproteobacteria bacterium
TCCTTGATGGCGAGCCGCGTGGCATCGTTCTGGGCAGACTCCAGCAACTCGGCCGGGATGCGCCAGATATCCTCCGCCCGCACCCGCGGCGGCAGGCTTTTCGCCAGGCGCTCCTTGTAAACCAACCAGTCCGGTTGTGAATAACTTCCGACGATAGAGCAGGGGAACAGCTTGTTATTGGCCATTGGGGGTATCCTTTATTGTACTGTGAACATTTATTGTAAACGTGAATTGTGAACGAGCTTTTGCTCGAGTTACCAGCTTGAGACTTCTTTAAGTCTGTTCAGTGCCGCCGTTCGCAACAGTCCGGCATCGAGTCCGGTCAGCAAGAAACGAAAACCCTCGCTGTAGCAAAAATCATACATTTCCCTGCTCGCGGGAAAACCGCCCAGCGCCACACTATTAGCGCGGGCCGCGGCCGCAATCCGCTTGAATGCGGCCAGCATATCATCGTGCATCGGCTCACCGAGGCAACCCAGGCTGAGTGACAGGTCGCCTGTGCCGACAAAAATACCGTCCAGCCCTTCCACCGCGGCGATGTCCTCCACATTGGACAGACCCTGTACGTCTTCCACCATGACGATCACGGCTGTTTCGCTATTGGCCCGCTCGATATAGTCCCTGGTAGTGGCGCCGTATCCCTGGGCCCTGCTGCCCGCCATACCCCGTTCGCCCAGGGGGGGGTATTTGGCCGCCGCGACGATCTTGCGCGCCTGTGCGGCGGTTTTGACCAGGGGGATGATGACGCCTGCGGCCCCCATGTCCAGTGTCTGGCGGATCTCCGCTTCATGGTCACTATTCATCCGCACCACGGCGGCGATATTGGCACTGTCGGCCGCGCGAATCATTTCCTGGATAATCGGCCCGGTCTGCGGCAGGTATTCCGCATCCACGAACAGCCAGTCGAAGCCGCATTGGCCGACAAGCTCCGCCACTACCGGGGACATGGAAGCCGAACTTGCCAGTAAGCGCTCACCGGAGCGCAAGCGCTCCGCAAAGGATAATACACGTGCCATGGCCTGATTCCCATCCTGTACTGTTGTGTCCGCGGCAGCCCTGTCCTGAACCTGGGATGCCCGAAACTGAATGTGCATTCATTTTACATTGAATTTTGATTCAGGCAAGGATAGGATGGGTCAAACGAGGGCGCTGGCGGGTTCCGCAGGCTCTCATATCTCGTCGACGGCAACCCCGAACGCGATCGAGAGACATGCTTCGGGGGGCAGACAAAGGGATAGCGGCCATGCCGAATACAGCTAAAGTAGAGTCAAAAAGCATACACCATGTGGCGTATACAACCCGGGATGTGGAGGCAACTTACGAGTTCTACACCAAGAAACTCGGCATGCCGTTGTTGCGCACGGAGAACCACCGCAACGGGGAAGGTTATTTCAGGCATTTTTTCTTCGGTATGGGGAGCGGTGAGGCCATCGCCTTCTTCTATGTCGAGAATGTGGGTGAAGAGGCTGACTACAAGACCGATATTTCGACGGGAATGGGTCTCCCCCCCTGGGCCAATCACGTCGCCTTCCGCCTGGATACCATCGAAGAGCTCGAAGCGATGACCAGGCAAATGCACGACGCCGGCGTCGACCAAATCATGCAAATCGACCATGGCTGGTGTACTTCGATTTACACCCTGGACCCCAATGGGATCATGGTGGAGTTCTGTGTCACCACGGATGCCAAGCAATTCACAGACCAGGATGCGGAAGAGGCACTGCGCCAACTGCGGCTCCCCCCCGAGGAGTTTGCCGAGGAAGAACGCAAGAACGATGATATCGGAGTTATGGTCTGAGGAGAGGCTATGGTTCGCCAGGATCCCTCAGCACCCGGTGCCGAGGGCAGCGAGCAGGGTCCGGCTGACGGGACGCTGCTGACCGCTCGCGGCGTTCGCAGTCGCGCCGCGTTGCTCGAAGCAGCGCGGCGCCTGTTCCAGAGCAAGGGCTATGCGAATACCAAGATCGTCGATATCACGCAAGAGGCCGGCAAGGCACTGGGCTCCTTCTATACTTACTTCGCCAATAAGGAAGAGGTGCTGGAGCAGCTTGCAAAGGACTTCAAGGCCGAAATCGACAGGCGCCTTACCGAACTCGATTTCGTCAGTGGCGATCCCTATGCGCTGGTGCTCGAGCTGTGCGCCGTCTATTGGCACAGTTGTAAGAATCACCAGCCGGAACTCGCCGCGATCTTCCAGGCCTCGATGATGGATGAGCAATTCGCCGTTCGTTGGCGGGAAATTCGCTCGGATGCACGGGGGAAATTCGCCGCCCAGATCCGCGGCCTGGACAAGGCAGGTCGAGTTGCCAACCCCGAGCCCGAGGCGACGGCCTCGGCACTGGGCTCAATGATGGATTACTTCTGCTATGTATGGTTGATCGAGGGGGGTGAGATGAATCGCCCTTCACTATCTGATAATGTCGCCATCGAGGCGATGGCGCGGGTGGTCTATCGGACGATATTCGCCGCCGCCGAGTAAGGCGCGAGCCTGGCGCCCGGCGATACCCCGAACAAGAATGATTTATAAAGGAGCACTATTGTGACAGCCATCGAAAAAGAATTTGTATCCCGCCCATCACCGACAGCGGGCCGGAACGGGGCCGGTTATATGCCCACGCAAGGGGTTTACTATCGTCCCGCGGGCAGCCGACCGAAGACGGCGATCATTGCCACCCACTACAATGTGGATTTCTCCGAGCACTACATGGCCGAGCTGATGGCCTCTCGGGGTTACGGTTTCCTGGGTTGGAACACACGTTTTCGTGGCATCGAGCAATGGTTCACCCTGGAACATGCGCTGGTGGACATCGGCGTGGGCGTGCGCTGGCTGCGCGAAGAGGCGGGGGTTGAAAACGTGGTGCTGCTGGGCAACTCCGGCGGCGGCTCGCTGATGGCGGCCTACCAGTCCCAGGCGGTCGATCCCAACCTCGAGCCCCTGCTCGGTATGCCGGTGCCGGAAGCGGCCCTGGAACTTTTACCGGCGGATTTTTATGTTTCGACCAACGCCCACCCCGGACGACCCGAGGTGCTCACGGATTGGTTCGACCCGTCGATTACCGACGAGAACGATCCCATGTCGGTCGATCCCTCGCTGGATATGTATAACCCGGACAATGGCCCTCCCTATTCCCCCGAGTTCATGGAGCGCTACCGTGCGGCCCAGGTCGCTCGCAACCACCGTATCACGGACTGGGCGCTTAAGGAGCTGGAGCGTGTTCAGGCGGCGGGCGGTTTCGACCGCAATTTCAATATGCATAGAGCCTGGGCGGATCCGCGCTACCTCGACCCGGCCCTGGACCCCAATGACCGGGAAATCGGCGTGTGTTATCTCGGCCCGCCGAAGTTCTTTAACTACAGTCCCTTCGGTATCGGCTGTAACAACTCGATCCGCACCTGGCTCTCGATGTGGAGCCTGAAGCACTCACAGTGCCGCGCGATTCCACACCTCAAGCGGATCACGATTCCGGCGCTGGTGGTGCAGGGCCTGGCCGATGGCGGCGTGTTCCCCGTGGATGCACAGACCATTCACGACAACCTGGCATCCACGGACAAGACGCTGGAATTGATTCCGGGCGACCACTACATGCTGGTGCCCGACACCGCCCGTGACAACCTGGGGGATCTTGTCGCCGCCTGGCTACAGGCCAGAGGTGTCTGAAGGAGAGATGTCACGACATGACGACACCGCACAGCTAAGCGAAGCACTGCGCGAGCTGGGCCTGCTGCAAGCCGGGGAGGAGGCGCACTGGACATCGCTGACCGGCGGTGTGTCATCGGATATCTGGCGCGTGGAGTGGCCGGACACGACGGTGTGCGTGAAGCGAGCGCGGCCCCAGTTGGCGGTTGCCGCGCAGTGGCTGGCGCCTGTCGAGCGAAATGCAGCGGAGGTTGCATGGCTGGAGTTGGTGCAGGAGATTTGTCCGGGTTCGGTACCGCGTATCCTCGGTCATTTGCCCGGGCTGCACCTGTTTGTGATGGAGTACATCGACTCGACGCGGTTCCCCGTCTGGAAGAATGAGCTGGCCTCCGGGCGGGTGGATGTGTCCTTCGCCGGCAGTGTCGGCGAGGTGCTGGGTAAAATCCACTCGAACACCGCCGGCAGGTCAGATGTGGCCAGGGCTTTTGCCACCGATGATCTCTT
>JAUXCW010000115.1 GCA_030618705.1 Gammaproteobacteria bacterium
AGTAAACTCCACTTGCTCCCCCTGTTGCAGGGTAATCAATAATCATCTGTTCGTAAGGTTCCGCCAGGCCGGGCCGATTATTGATATAGGAGGCCCAAAAGGTCTGCTCGCTGTTGTAGTTTAAGGTGTGACTGCCATGCCAGTTAGGCTCATTGTCAATGAGCCCCCCATAGAGCCCTATCGCCTCAACCCCCGGTTTACTCACACAGCGTAAAAAATATAGGCTTCGGTACCATACCGACTCCAGGTACTCATCTTCCAGGTGCACCGATGAGTGCTGCCAATACGCATGCCACTGCTCCTCATGCCGCTCTATGGCCAACTCTGCCTCCTCTACGGTTTTCGCCGCCAGTGACTGCGCCCTCTGGGAGTGCTGGGCGGTTTCCAGGCTGGTGACAAGAGCATTGATGTCGCCGTTCCCGATGAGCAATGCATCGTCAAGAATCGAACTGAGAGTGGTTTGCTCAATGGAAGAATTATTCAGTGATTTCAACAGGCTCTGCTGGGTGGATTCCGGTATTGAGCCATAGGTTGACAGTGGCAGAATGCAAGCCACCACAGCAAGCAGCAGGGCAACCATGGGGCTATCGTTAATGTCTTTCATGGTAGTATTTCCTGCGCTCATATTCCGAAAGTATTAAATTGGGGACGCTACCCTTTTCTCCCCATTTCATAAAAGACAGGCAAACGGACTACGCCACTATACTTGTGGTATTGTCTGCCCGGCAAGTGTTGTACAAGAAACGGCAGGGGATAGTCCATGCAGTGGATGGTCGGGGAAGCAAAAATTACACGGCTGGTCGAAGCCTGGATGCAGATTCCACTGGGTGATTTGCTTGGCGGTTTGCCCGGGAGTATTATCGACACACATCGTGATTGGCTGGCGCCACATTTTATCGATGAGCAGAATCGGTACAAGCTGGTGTTCCAGGCCTTTGTAATAGAGGTGGGAGCGCTGCGTGTCGTCGTCGATACTTGCCTGGGTGAGCACGACGGGCTCGCCAGGGAAATACCTGATGGCTTACGCGGTGACTTTCTCGAAAGTCTTGCCGCTGTGGGCTATCCTCGTCAATCGATTACCCATGTACTGTGCACACATATGCACTTTGACCACATTGGCTGGAACACCATGCAGGTCGCTGGCAAATGGGTGCCGACTTTTCCCAATGCGCGCTATTTGTTTGCGCGGCCGGAGTTCGAACACTGGAGTCAGGCCGAAGGGTCGCCCTACACCGGTACTTTCAACGATGCGATATTACCGGTGATAGAAGCCGGTCTCGCCGACATGGTGGAATGCGATTTCCGGCTGGGCGACAGTATCGAGTTGATACCCACACCAGGGCATTCCCCCGGTCATGTTTCCGTGCGGATTCACTCGGCCAATAAGCAGGCCCTGATCACCGGGGATGCCACCCATCACCCCATACAATGGGCGGAGCTCGATTGGCCAATGAGCGCCGATTTTGATTCTGAACGTGCCGCGCAAAGCCGCCGCCTGTTGATCGAGCGCTATGCGGGTAATACCCTGATCATAGGCACGCATTACCCGGAACCGGTTGCCGGCTTTCTTGAGGTACAGGATGTGGGCGCACGTTTCGTGCCGGAGCCTGTAATAGATAGTGGGGAGGGACTTGATGTCGAACAATAAAGCACTGCCCTTACAGGGGCTACGTGTTCTGGATATCGGTAGCTGGGTAGCAGGCCCGGCCGCCGCAACCATCATGGGCGATTTCGGCGCGGAGGTGGTGAAGATCGAGCCACCCGGTGTCGGCGATACTTACCGCTACCTGAAAATGCTGCCGGGAACACCGCAATGCGAGGACGACTACGGCTGGATACTGGCCAGCCGCAACAAGCGCAGCCTGGCGATCGATGTAAAGAAGAAGGAAGGTTACGACGCCCTGCTGCGCCTGGTTGCGCAGGCGGATGTCGTGGTGACGAATTACCGTCCCGCCCTGCTCGACAAGCTTAAGCTTACCTATGAAGAATTAGCGCCGCATAACTCACGCCTGATTTTCGCGCACCTGACGGGTTACGGTAAAAACGGTGATGAAATCAACGTACCGGCCTATGACCGCACCACCTGGTGGGCGCGCTCCGGCTTGATGGATTCTATGCGGCCGGGGGGAGAGGCACCCAGGAATTGCGCCCTGGGTCTGGGCGATCACTCGGCGGCACTGGCCCTGTACGGTGCGGTAATGATGGCGCTCTATCAAAGAGAGCGTACCGGCGAGGGGAGTGAGGTACACACCTCCCTGGTCGGTACCGGGGCATGGAACAATGGTATCGCATTGCAGGCAGAGCTAAGCGGCGCGCGGCAGCCACGGCTGGATGGCGTCGAAGATTTGACCCACGCGTTTGCCATTCCCTACCAGACCGCCGACGATCGCTGGTTTACCATTTGGGCTCTCGATGAAGAGCAGTGCTTTACCCGGATGACAGGCCTGGTCGGCCTGGGCAGTCTTCAGCGTGATCCCATGTTTATCGACGCAGACTGCCGGCAGGCAAATGCCGGTGCGCTGTCAGACAAGGTGGCGAAAGCCGTTGTAGAAAAATCCTGGGCGCATTGGAAAAGTGTTTTTGATGGCGCCGGGGTGGCGTATGTCATTGCCAGTTCTTTCGAGGAGGTCGTCAGCGATTCGCAGATGCAAGCCAACGGGGTCTTCCCCGGGATCGAAGGCGGTGACTGCCAGGCTGAGCGGACGATTGACAGCCCGCTGGCAATGACCGGTGTGGATAAGCTTCCGCCCGGCCCCGCTCCGCGGCTGGGGGAGCATTCACGGGCTGTACTGCACGACTATGGGTTTAGTGAACAAGAGGCGAATGCGCTATTTACAGGGGGAGTTGTGGAATGACCAGCGCAGAGACTGTGATTATCGGGGGTGGTATTTCAGGGCTTGCCTGCGCCCGGCACTTGCACGATGCCGGCGCGCCGTTTTTATTGATTACCGATCAACTGGGAGGGCGCCTGGCCCTTTCCGAGGACGGCCATTACCTTGGCGCGGTGATGATGAACAATGACTACGTCCATGTAAAACCCCATGCCGGCAAAGCCTTTAAAAGTGTTCCGTGGCGCTCTTATATCTGGGATGGCAGCAAAGGTGTCAATTCGGTACTGCGTATGCTCTCGCCGGAAGTGTTTCGGCTGGGCAAAGTGTTTGGTGAGTTTAACCGTGCCTACAGTCGGTTTCGCTCCGAGGCACCCTATGTCTGCCAGAAAACCCTGATGGAGCGGGATCCCTTGCTACGGAAACTGGTTTCACAATCTGCACAGGAGTTTGTCAAGGAGCACAAAATCGAGTCGATTACAGGGCGATTCCTCGGCCCGGTGGCCGGGGCGATTTTCCTCGGAGACTGGCGGCAGATGAATGCTTTCCACTTCTGTGCGGGTATCAGCTGCCTGGGTAACGGAAGTATCAACGCTGACTGGACTGGCACAGTCGAAAGCCTGACACGGGGTTATACTGATAAAATCATTATGGATAAAGTGACGTCAATCGACGCGCCGGATGAGAATGGGTTCTACCAGGTCAAATGCGAGGGCCGGCGGGTCAGGGCGAAAACAATTGTTTTGTCTGTCCCCGGGGATGCGGGTGATAAGCTATTGGGGGTTAACGGCAGCGCAAAAAGAGAGGCCTGTCATGTCTTTCATATCGAGGGAAAAAGACGGGCCCTCTATCGGCCCGGGGCCTCGTTGATAATGGACCCTGACGAGGAGATACTACTGTTTTTCCCCTTGCCGGACGCTGTCGAGGTGGTTTACTCCCGCTCCGCCGAACCAGATTTCAGCCGTTACTATGAGGATTATACGATTATTGCGCAACACTTCTGGCAGCCCGCCATCCAGTTGTCCCGGGGTGAATGGCGGCCGTTGCAGCGCGAGTCAAATTTTTTTACCATTGGCGATTATAACGTCTGCGGATTGGAAGACAGCTACCTGACCGGCCTGTTTGCCGCCAATAAAATACTGGCGCAGGGCAGGGAGCGCAAGCTGTAGGGGGTTGTATCGGTCAATCCGTATTCCCTTTCGCCCTGGCTAAAAGCCCAAATCCTCCACGATAGCCACCAATTGTGCATAGCTGGCGTCTTCCAGTTTTGCGGCCAGCGCCGGTTTGTCCAGGCCGTCGGCTTCAAATGTTGTCATCAGGACTTCGTCGGGCAATTCCCGTATCTCCAGCGGCGACATAAAGCCAAAATCACAGATGTGCGTCAGGCAGGCTCGCTCCGCCTCGGAGAACTGCAATTGGGCACCCTTGAGAATCTCCATATAGCGCTCGGCAGTACGGTTCAGCCTGCCACTGATTTCCATCGTATTGGTTTCTTTCTCGGTGAGTATCGCCAGCGGTGGGCCGAAATAGATCCGCGTCTTTTTGTTCATAAAATGTCCATCCAGATTAATCCAGGCAGCGGGCAGGATTTGCAGAAGATTTAAATCCGCCAGCGCAATACCGATACCATATATTGATTAAGGGCAAAGCTTTGTTGAAGTTATTGGGGGAGAATGCAGTGCAATCGCAGTTTAATCAAGGGCTGGTCATAGATATACAGTAACCGACCTACAGTAACGAATAGCGGGTGCATCGTCGATATCGATTGCAGGGGTAAGCGTTAACACCGCCAATCGAGCCAAGCGTGAGGATTTCATTGTGTCAAAAGAAAAAATACCTGTGGTAAATCTCCCACAGCATAATAGTCCACAAAAAAAGGAAGTGATTAGCCAGGAGTCCGTTCAACACTACGACCCCGAGCCGCCGGCTTCTACCTCTCGACGAAAATTCATTAAGAACGTCAGTGGCATGAGTGCTGCCTCCCTGTTGGGGACCGCGGCACTGATGACCAACTCCGACGACGTCAATGCCAACACCGAATGGGCAGAGCATTTTCAGGGTAACTACCGCCTGATGACAGATGCCGAAAAGCAGGAAACCGTCGAGCGCCTGGAGCGGCGCTACTCCCGGGAATACGAGAAAGATGTCACGGTTGCCACTACCGATGCCGAGGACGGAGTCCTGTTTGGCTATGCACTCAATATCCAGAAGTGCATCGGATGCCGCCGCTGCGCCAAGGCTTGCGTAGAGGAGAACAACCAGTCACGGGGCGACGAACAGGAAATAGAGTGGATTCGCGTCCTGAAAATGGAAAAGGGCGAGTTTACCCCCGAAAGGATGAACGACGGCTATCCCGGTGATTTCGGCATCCAGGTCGGCGGCAATGCCTACCATGCCGCCGGGGTCGTATTGGAGGGTGAGCACTATTACGAACCGGAGGAGGTACCCGAGGCCGATTCCTTCTATATGCCCATCGCCTGTATGCAGTGTGAAAAGCCGCCCTGCGTCAAGGTGTGCCCGGTAAGAACTACCTATCGGGAAGAAGACGGGCCGGTCGTCATAGATTACAACTGGTGTATCGGTTGCCGCATGTGCATAGGCGCCTGCCCCTACTGGGCGCGCCGCTTCAACTGGGGCGAACCCAATCTGCCCAAAGAGGACATGAATCCCGATACCCACTATCTGGGCAACCGGCCGCGGATGAAGGGCGTTGTCGAGAAGTGTACCTTCTGTATTCAGCGCACCCGCCAGGGTCGATATCCTGCCTGCGTCGAGGTATGCCCGGTCGGCGCCCGTAAATTCGGTAACCTGCTCGACCCCAAGAGTGAGGTGCGCAAGATACTTGCCAGCAAGCGGGTTTTTCGCTTAAAGGCCGAGATGAATACTTATCCAAAATTTTTCTACTACGTGGATTGAGGTGGCGCAGATGGGCTCAATGATCAAGTTTCTTACCGACTACCTCGCCTATGTTTTCAAGGGGGGTATCAAGTTCTACGCCTGGCTGGCCTTTCTGGGAATATTTGTGCTGATCTGGGGCTACGGTAACTACCAGCAGTTTACCCAGGGCATGATAGTTACCGGGCTTACCGACCAGATCAGCTGGGGTTTGTACCTGGCCAATTTTGTTTTCCTGGTCGGCGTTGCGGCGGGGGCGGTAACCGTGGTTTTCCCCGCCTATGTCTATCACTATGAGCCCTTGCACAAGGTCACGGTGCTCGGGGAGATGCTGGCAATAGCGGCTGTGATAATGTGCATCCTGTTTGTCCTGTCCCATATGGGCCGCCCGGATCGCTTGTGGCATATGATTCCCGTCCTCGGCATATACAACTTTCCCAATTCAATGCTGACCTGGGACACCATGGTGTTATTGGGGTATATGATCCTCAACCTTATCGGTGGTTTCTACTTTCTTTACAAGCGCTACATGAACCGGGAGATCAACAAAAAGTTCTACCTGACCATCATCTTTATCGCGATCGTCTGGGCCCTGAGTATCCACACCATTACCGCGTTTCTTATCAATACCATGCCGGCCAGACCCATGTGGCATCATGGCATGATGCCCATACGGTTTATTTCGACGGCTTTTGCCGCGGGGCCGAGCCTGATAATTCTGATTTTTCTCATCATCAGGAAAAACACCAGGTTGTGGATAGAGGACGATGCGATAAATATGCTGTCGCAAATCGTGGCCTGGTGTCTTGGTATCGGCCTGTTTCTGACCATGTCCGAGGTGGTAACCGAGCTGTATCACCCCACTGAGCATTCACAGGGGCTACAGTACCTGATGTTTGGTGTGCACGGGCTGAATAATCTGGTGATCTGGTTTTGGTCCTCGATGGCCTTCATGGTGACAGCCTTTATCATGTTGTTGATACCGCGAGTCAGGAAGAACTACAAACTGTTACCCATCGCCTGTGTGCTGACCTTTGTCGGTGTCTGGATAGATAAAGGTATGGGCTTGTTAATCCCGGGCTCAGTGCCGACCCCGATCGGGGAGTTCACCCAGTACTCACCGACCTTCATTGAAATCTTTAATTGCATTGGCAACTGGGCCATCGGTTTTATCATTCTTACTATTCTGCTCAAGGGCGCTATCGGTGTTCTTTTAGGCGATGTCAAGTACGCCGAGGCTGAGGCGGCCTGATCCGATGGGAAAAGGCAAGGTGGACAGGGGAAGTGGATTTCAAGCGGGAAGATATCATGAACAGAGTTGAGATCAGGGCAATCGCGACAATGCTTTTTCTGGCTGGCATGTCGGGGGCCTATGGGGAAGAAGAGGTGGTCTGCTATGAAAGTAGAAAGGATGCTTCCAAAGTCGTGCAAAAGGAGGTGGAGCCTGGCTTGCCCAATGTTGTGTGCTCTCCGGTAACTGGGGCGGTACTGTGGTGGGGCGACCCTTACGACGGTACCGAAGCCATGGGTGAAATGCCTATCGAGGCGGACTATTCCACGGCTGAGGCACTGGTAAAGCCCCGGGAAGAGCAGCTCACCCTGATTCAAATATGCGGGGTCGCTTGTCATAACGGTGTATTTCCACCGGTGCCCAAAGACAAGAACCCACGCAAGCTGACGATGCACCAGGATATCGTGCCCGACTCCATGGACCTGCAGCATGGTCGTGGCGCCATTTGGTGCCTGGATTGTCACCACACGACAACGCGCAATAAGTTGGTCGATAACTTCGGCAAGGAAATAAGCTTTAACCAACCCCAAAAACTGTGCGGAAAATGCCACGGCCCTGTTTATCGCGATTGGCGTGAGGGGATTCACGGCAAACGTATCGGTGAGTGGGCCACCGACGGCACCAAGCGCTGGTTTGTCTGTACAGAGTGTCACAATCCCCACGATGTACAGCATGGCGCAAGAAATTCCGGCTTCGCGGCGATTCCCCCCGAGGCAGCGCCCAAGCTGCCCAAGGGGATGGAGAACGCCGACCACGAGCGCCACCATGGCTCCGCAAGCGGTTCCGCGGCAGGGGATGGGGATGCCCACGAGTAAGTCGTTGATACTGTAGGTCCCCGTTCCGCAGCCTGCGCCGGGTTATGCGCCCTCTCCAGTGATCCGACACATCGGAGCTACCGTTTCAGGGCGGGCATTTATCAAGTAAACTGTTCCCGGAATGGAATTCCCGGAGTGGAATTCCCCGAATTCTTCTGCGGCTTATTCAGGCGGTTTACAAATGATAAAAATAGCTAACTCTCCCATCGTCGGTTTTGTGCTTTTTTCAGCGCTGTTGTTTGTCGGGCAGCCGGTTATCGCCCAGGACTACGCCAATCTTATTACCGAGGACTATTTAAGGGCGCAATTCGTATTTAGTGACGGAGACAAGCTCAAGTATTCCGCCTGTGAAAAGAACAGCTATCCCACCTGTACGTATATATGGGGTGGGCCGTCCGAGAAAGATGAGGCAAGAATCAAGTACGGCCTCGCGCCGGAGGGCAATGAACTGCAAATCGTCTATGCCCAGGCGAGAAGCCAAAAGGATTTCCAGCGTGTCCTGGCGACCTATTCCGATGCGGAAGAAGTCAAAGGGGTGGGGGTCGAGGCGGTCTGGTCCGGGAAGCGGCAACAGCTTTCCCTTATTACGGATACCCATCTGGTGATTCACGTGCATATATCACAACCGGGCAGTGGTGATAAAAAGGAAAAGGCCATTGTGATTGCCGGGGATTTGCTTGCGCAGCTGTAGCGAGCGCCTTGCCGGCCTCCCATCCTAAAAAGGTTAATCAGAATGAAGCACGCAGCAGAGCGTCGATCGCCGGGCTTCCTCTCGCTCAAAACCCTCGCGATAACTGCGGCGGTTCTTGTCGTCGCCGCCGCACTGGTCGGTGCCTATGTGCGTTTTTTTCCGGTAATGACCTGGCATGGCTGGAAATCGGAAGTTGCCTTCAGCGATGTCGAGAGAGTCAGCGCACTGGCGATTGACTCCCGGGGTACCTTGTATGCGACCCAGGAATTCAAAAGCGGTGACGGCAGAATCGTCAAGCTGGTCGCCGGCAGCCCCGCGGTCACGGTAGTAAGCGGCCTCGACAAGCCCGATGGCCTGTCCATGCTGGGGGATGAGCTGATCATTTCCCAGGAGGGGGGCGATTTTCCCTTGCTTATGTTTTCACCGGCTGAAAACAAGCATGTGAGCCTGCCCTTTCGCGGTAACAACCTTGAACAAATATGGGTTTATGACTCGGATGATAATCCGGTCATTTATGCTGTGGAAGATAAGCCCCAGGGCAAACTGCTCGTGTTTGATGTCAATGCCCGGACGACTTCCGTCCTGGCCGAGGGTTTGGAGGAGGCGGAAGGGGTATCCCGCTGTCCCGACGGCAGCATTCTGTTTACGGAAAAGAGCGGCACCGTCAGCAAGCTGACCGGCCCGAATGTCTATGAGCCCATCGTCACGGGATTGAGCGACCCGGGCTTCGTTTTATGTACGCAAGACGGTTTCTGGGTGACCGAGGACGCCACCAATCACTCACGCCTGATGTTGTTTGAGAATACGCCGCCCTACAGCCGAAAAATAGTCGCCAGCCATTTGCGCTCCGCGCAGTACGTGCTCGAGCTGCCGGACGGCAGCCTGTTGCTGGTAGAGCAGGGCAGGAACCGCGTGCTTCGCCTGTTTAAAGAGGACTAAGGATCAGCGCGAGCTGACCAGACTCGTGGGCTGGGGGTAGGCGTTCCCGCGGAAACGCGATACTGGCCATTCAATGCCATCGGTGTTGCTCCAGCCCGTCGATGGCCATGCCATAGTCCATGGTGTCGCCGTTCCATGAAAACACCGTATTAGAGTCGATTTCCAGGCCCAGTTGCCGGTTGAGGGCCTCCAGCTCACGGTCGGGGGTGGGTAGTTGCATGGCCCGGGGAATATCTTCGCCCTCCGGGGTGTAGAAACTCAAATCACCCGTTGCGTTCAATTGCACATCAAAGCC